>NZ_DJTP01000047.1:0-101664 GCF_002440405.1 Empedobacter sp. UBA6305
GCATAACGCATAACGCATAACAATGAATCATATTTATTTGGTGAACGCCTTGGTTACAGATGAAACGGGTAGAATGTTAGCTGTCCGAAAAAAGAAATCGAAATTTTTTCAGATGGTTGGTGGAAAACGAGAACAAGATGAAGAATTATTAACCACACTTCGACGCGAATTTTTAGAAGAGATTAATGTTGATATTCTACAGCACGATGTTTCATTTTTAGGGCAACACACTTCTATTGCCGTTAATGAAGTTAATACCGAAGTTTATGCAAATGTATTTCATGTTAAATTAAAATCATTAGAAACGCTTAAAATCGCTTCTGAGATAGAAGAAATGGCGTGGATAACGAAAGAAAACTACAAAGAATTTCAATTGGCTCATTTATTAGAAGAATTCAGTTTACCGATTTGGTTAGAAATGAAATTTTAAGGAAATATTTTGAAATATATTAATGCGATTAAGTTGCATTAATTAAGAAATAATCTATCTTTATTAAAAAAATAAACGATGGAGATAATTATAAAAACAATATTGGTTGGCGTTGGTGCAACAATTGTGATGGATATTTGGGCTTTTATTTTGAAATTATTCAATATTAAATCTTTGGATTATAGATTTGTAGGACGTTGGATTGGACATTTTGCAAATGGAAAGTTTACACATGATAAAATATTTGATTCAAAACCAATTCAAAATGAAATTTTTATCGGTTGGTTGGCGCATTACTTAATCGGAATTACATTTTCTATTTTATTAGTCGTGATTTTTGGGGTAGAATGGTTAAATCATCCGACCGTTTTTCCCGCTTTATTTGTAGGATTGTTTACAATTGTAGCACCTTTTTTTATTATGCAACCAGCATTTGGGCTCGGACTTGCATCTTCCAAACTTCCATCGCCAAATGTAATGCGTTTTCGCAGTTTACTCACACATTTTATTTTCGGTTTTGGCTTATACATTTCTGCATTAATTCTTTCTCTATTCTAAATATTTTTCAAAAAAGTTTGTAACGTTTTTATTTTTTTTCTACTTACTAGTAAACACTAAAATAATTAAACGATGAAATCTATTTGGGAAGCAACAGTTGAAAATAATGTTATCAGAATCGAGAATAATTGGTTTTCTGGCGAAAAACTTTTTGTAAATGACAAATTACAAGATTATCAAATTAACTATTTTTCTGCGCCAATTTTAACGGGGCATTTGAAAAATTCTAAAGATGAAAAGTTAAATATCAAAGTAAATATTTTGCAAGAATTTTTCGGAGTCAATTGTATTTTATTTATCGATGATGAACAAGTTGCGTTGAAAAAAATAAAGTAACGATTTTGGAAGCTAAACAAACTCTTTTTTTAGAATTAATCGATCAGCACAAAGGGATTTTACACAAAATCGCTATGATGTATATGGATAATTCTGAAGATCAAAATGATTTGATACAAGAGATTGTTTTGCAGTTATGGAAATCTTTTGATCGTTTCGAAGGTAAGTCTCAATTTTCGACATGGATGTACCGCGTTTCGTTGAATACGGCGTTAACTTATTTTAGAAAAGAAAAGAGAAAAGCAGATCGTCATACTTTTTTAGAAAATATTGATCAAGTAGATGAGGTGGATTCTGGTGAAAAAGAAACGCAACTCGAATTGTTTTACAAAGCAGTTCATGAATTAAATAAAGTAGAGAAAGCATTGATTTTTCTGTTTTTGGAAGGGCAAAATCACAAGGAAATTAGTATCAACTTGGGAATTTCGGAAGTAAATGCACGTGTGAAATTGAACAGAACGAAAGAAAAAATACAAATCATCATAAAAAAATACGGTTATGAATTTTGATGAATTACAAAAACAATGGGACAATCAATCTTCAGATGAAGTGAAAATTGATCCAAATCTTGAACTTAATCAAGAAGCAAATACCATTATTGATAAAGTAAGAAAAACATTGAAACAAGAATTTTATTTTCAATCATTAGGATTATTGTTTTTATATGCTTTTCCTTTCTTATTTGATGCAAATACGCCAACAATTTGGTGGACATTGTTGTGTATTTCGTTGTCTTTTTTGGTACCGTTTATTTATATTTTCAAGTTTTATAAACGATCTTATCATTTGGAATATAATTCGCTAAAGAACATCAATTGGTTTTATTATAATTACAAATCTGCGATTGATATTTACAGTATTTATTCGTACTTGATTTCTATTTTAGTGTTGATGGTTATTGGTATTTCGTATATCCAGCATCCAAACTCGTTGCAATTTGAATACAAATTTCAGTTTTATCTTTATATTTTTCTTACACTATTTTTCTATGTTTTAATTTGCGTTTTATTATTAAAATGGTGGATTTCTACTTATTATAAAAAGAATCTGGTAGAATTAGAAAATATATTACATCAATTAGAAGAGTAACCAAAAGTTACTCTTTTTTTAATATGGAATATCAAGTACAAACTTAAATTTCATTGGAACATTATTTCGGAGAATTTCTACAGAAATTTGCTGAAATTCATTTTTAATCATGAATTTTTCGATATCATTTAAACTCATTTTATTCACTTGTTTTCCATCCAATTTTGTAAGTATATCATTTGCTTTCAAACCTACTAAATCTGCATTCGATTTTTTACGAACCGCTTCTATTTTATAAACAGGTTTCATTTCAAATTGGTAATTCATCTTTTGTGTTGTAGTACCATTGTCTTTATCAACATCGTTTGTGTTGAATGTCATTCTAACCGATGTTTTTTTTCACTCAAATTGATCGTGAATTATCGTTAATCCGCTTCTATTGTAGTGGAAAGCATCTTTGAAATTTCGATTCGGTTTATAATAAAACAACTGATTTTTATAATCTAAAATAATTGTAAATCTTCTCAAAATTTCATTGCCGATAGAACCTTTTCGATTATTTTTTAAGTTAAGATATTGGATCGATTCGATGTCTGGAATAGCAATTAAAGGTTGATTAAGTTTATATTTATCTAAGTTTACGGCATCTATAACTCCACGTTTGCCATTAATAGAACCATTAAAACCTTTGCCCAATTCATCCGAAAATACATGTTGTAAAGGTGCTAAATTCTCAATTTGATTTTCGAAAAGCCACAAACCATCACTATTTCCAATGTCTATCAACATTTTTTGATTTGTGTAAGTTGTTTGATGCGTAAAATCAACAGTTGTAAAAGGTTTTATTTCTGGACTTATTTCTAATGGATTTGATTGAAATTTCTTTAATTTTTTAACTTCAAGAATAGATTTATAAATGGTGATTTTTCTTTTTGCATAATCTACTTGAATTGGATAGTTTTTAAAAAATTCAGAACCAATTATTCCATGAACATCAATTCCTAACCGAGAAAAGAGGTTGAAATTCTCGTCTTGTATCACGATAATATCCATATTGTTTGAAGAATAATTTTGACCTAAAACGATTTGATTTTTTGATGAAAAAAATCCTTTTGTATCAGCATTATCTTTTCCTAGACCTTTTAAATTAATTTGGCGAAGATTGTTTTTGTTGATTGTTTTGTCATATTGGCTGAATAAAATAGTTTCTTTAAGTCCAGAATCTACAATGAAATTCATTTGATGACCATTAAATGTAATTGGAACAACAACTAAATTCTTGATAAATTGAAATGAGATAGTTTCTTTATTTACATTTTCAGACAAAGAAAGTTCCTTTTTTTGTGCATGAATTTGTAAAAAAGTAAACACAAAAATTATTGAAAGTAATAATCTAATTTTCATTCAAATTTCAGTTTTTATTAAAATTATGCAAAAAAATGATGTGATAATAAAATTATTCTTAATATCCAAATTGAAACTTTAACATGTTATTGTGTAACCTTTATGAATTTTGAACATCTATATTTTATAAAATTGATAAATGATTTTAAAACCAATAGATGACAAAAATTTACTTCTTTTTTTTATGTTTTATAACGTTTGCAAATGCGCAAGATTATAAAAAAGATACGATAGAATTACACGAAACGATTTTGTATGATAAAAGCAAATTTCGCTTGAAACGTGTTGGTCCAGAAACAAAATCTAAAAGTATTTGCCTTCAATTTTCTACAATAAAAGATAGTGTAAAATGGAATAAACCGATCATAGAAAGTTTTATTCAGGTGAATGCTCCTAAGAAAGATTTTATTGTAAAAGCGATTAATTTTAATTTTTCATATCCTCCAAAAGAAGAAAGTTTTAAATTAAATTTAAAACTATATAAATCGTCTAAAAATACTCCTGTTGATAATGTATTTTTTGAAAAGAATAATATTGAGATTTCTCCAAGTGATATTGTAAATCAATCGTACAAACTTGATTTAACCGATGATAATATTAGTTATAATGATGAATTTTATATAAGTGTTTTGATAACAAAAAGATTGGTTGATGAATTTGTTTGTTTAAGTGGTGTTATTTTGTCGAATGGATTTACAAGAAACTTAACGACAAATGGAGGTTTTGAGAAAAATCCTTTGGGAGCAAAACCATCTATAAATGCTGATTTATTGATAAAAAGATAAAAGAGCTGAAAAGCTCTTTTATTATCGAGGTGTTCCCCAACCCCAAGGTGCTGGCGGAGTTTCAATTTCTTTTGTCAAGTCAAAATAGACGTTGAAAGGTATTTTAGAACCTGCTTTTTGCAAATTGTAACTAAACGTTTTATCATCCAAGGTAATCCACCAAATATTTGTCGAAGCATAATCTATTAACCTTGCAGTTTCTTGATCAGCAGGAAACATCTGGAAATCTTTGAAACCATAATTTGTATTTGTTCCTCCATAAAATGTAATTGTTTCCGAAGTTCCATTTTCGTGACGATGATCGTGTTTTAGCGTGATGATTCCATCTTTTTTAGTCAAAATCCACGTTCTCGAATAATTATCACCAACATTGAACGGAATTTTAATTTCGTTTGTAGAACAACTTTTTACATGCATGGTTAATTTTTTACCCGCAAAATCATCGCGCGTAATATGTTCAGGCAATTTGCCTTCGTAAGCTTTACCGCAATGTTTTTCGAGATTTTTCCAGAATATTTCTGAAGGTTTTTCGGTTTGTGCAAAAAGTGAAGAACAACCAATTAAAACGAATCCAAGTTGTAAACATTTTTTAATCATAATCAGTAATGAAAATTATTCAATAATGATTTAAAGATAATGTTTTAAAAATGATTAAGCGTTGTTTGTCTATTTGGAAATAAAGACTAACAAAAAAGCCCTCGCTTGTTCAGGGCGAGGGCATATAGTTAAGTGCTTTTTTCTTTTTTCAAATAAAAATTCTGAATTAAAATTAATTAATATCTATAATATTCTGGTTTAAATGGTCCTTCAACCGTTACACCAATGTATTCTGCTTGTTCTTGAGATAAAACTTCTAATTCTACTCCTAATTTAGCTAAATGCAATTCTGCAACTTTTTCATCTAAATGCTTAGGTAAAGTATATACTTCATTTTTGTAAGCTGATGAATTTGTCCACAATTCGATTTGAGCTAAAGTTTGGTTAGAGAAAGAGTTTGACATCACAAAAGAAGGGTGTCCTGTTGCACAACCTAAGTTAACTAAACGTCCTTCAGCCAAAATGATGATGTCATTTCCGTTGATGTTGTATTTGTCAACTTGTGGTTTAATTTCTTCTTTCGTGTTTCCGTAGTTTCCGTTTAACCAAGCCATATCGATTTCGTTATCGAAGTGACCAATGTTACACACAACTACTTTGTCTTTCATTTTCTCGAAATGCTCTGCACGTACAATTCCAAAGTTACCAGTAGTCGTAATTACGATATCAGCGTTTGCAACCACTGTATCTAATTTTTTTACTTCGTAACCTTCCATAGATGCTTGTAAAGCACAAATAGGGTCGATTTCTGTTACTGTAACAATTGCTCCAGCACCACGGAAAGAAGCCGCTGTACCTTTACCAACATCACCATATCCACAAACTACAACACGTTTACCAGCGATCATCAAGTCAGTAGCACGTTTGATAGCATCTACTGCAGATTCGCGACATCCGTATTTGTTGTCGAATTTAGATTTTGTTACAGAATCATTTACGTTAATTGCAGGCATAGGCAATGTACCTTTCTCCATTCTTTCGTAAAGACGGTGTACACCTGTAGTCGTTTCTTCTGATAATCCTTTGATCTCAGCAACCAATTCTGGGTAACGATCAATCACCATATTCGTTAAGTCTCCACCATCATCCAAAATCATGTTTAATGGTTTGCGATCTTCTCCGAAGAATAATGTTTGCTCGATACACCAATCGAATTCCTCTTCGTTCATCCCTTTCCAAGCATACACAGGAATCCCAGCAGCAGCAATTGCAGCAGCAGCGTGATCTTGTGTAGAGAAAATATTACATGACGACCATGTAACATCAGCTCCTAAAGCAACCAACGTTTCGATTAATACTGCAGTTTGGATTGTCATGTGTAGACAACCTGCAATGCGAGCACCTTTCAAAGGTTGAGCAGCTTTGTACTCTTCACGGATAGCCATCAACCCAGGCATTTCTGCCTCAGCCAACGTAATTTCCTTTCTTCCCCACTCAGCTAAAGAAATATCTTTAACTTTGTATGGAATGTATTGCGTTTTTGTATCCATCAATTGATATATTTAACTAACTTTTTTTTAAAGTTTATAAGGAACAAATTTACAAACAAATTTCGATTAATAAAATGCCCGTTATCGATTATATTAACGATTTTAAACATACCCGCATTATCACGTGGAATGTAACAGAATCGAATGAAGAATTATTAGAATATCTTCATTTAGAGGATTATAGGATAGAAAAATATAATAATCTTCGACCTAAACAGGCCAGAGAATATCTTGGTTTGCGCGCTTGTCTAAAGAAATTGGACTTGGATTATGATGTAAATTATGACGAACGTGGAAAACCTTTTTTACCTACAAATAAAGAAATTTCCATTACACATTCCTATGGATTGGTTTCTGTTGGCGTGAGCGAATATAATATTGGAATTGATATTGAATTGGCTCGACCAAGAAAAATTTTGAACATCAAACATAAGTTTGCGCGTCCAGATGAAATAGCTTGGATTCCTCATGAGCACGAGACTGAATATCTGCATATAATTTGGGGAATGAAAGAAGGTTTGTACAAATTGAATGGTGGAAATCTTTGGAATTTTCTGAATCATTATCGTGCAGAAGAATTTGAATTAGTTGAAAATAAACAATTTATTTGTTGGATTTCGGATGATGTGAAATCTCGTAAATATCATGCATTCTATAAAATGATTGGTGAATATTATTTGGTTTGGGTGTTGGATTATGAATAGATTGAAGCTAGAAATTAGAATTACGAATTTAGAATTTTGATTTACGATTTAGAATGAATTATTTTTAACTCACAACTCACAACTCACAACTCACAACTTAACAATGAACGATTTTATTGATTACATCCTTGCGCCTTACAAAACCTATTCTACGCTGAATATTTTGCTCGAAACGATAGCAACTTTCTTCGGAATTATTTCAGTTTATTATACCTACAAACGCAATATTTGGGTTTATCCAACTACAATTATTTCAACATTTATTTTCATTTATTTATTTTTTAATTGGGGATTATATGGTGAAACAATTATTAATGTTTACTATACTTCGATGGCGATTTATGGTTGGATTTTGTGGCAAAAAAATCTCGAAGCAGATCATAAACATGTCGATGTTTCGTGGGCAACGAAGAAAGAATATCTGTACGCAACTTTACTTTTCGCGTTGAGTTTTATCTTTATTTTGACGATTTATTATTTTCGTCCAGTTATTCAAAATGGTTTTGATTTCAGTTTTATAAACCAATGTAAATTACATTATTCCAAAATTGATTTTGTAGACGCTTCGACGACCGCTATCTTTTTGATTGGAATGTGGATGATGGCGAGACGAAAAATTGATAACTGGTATTTCTGGATTATCGGCGATTTAATCATGATTCCATTAATGATTTACAAAGGAGCAGTTATCACTTCTGTGCAATATATTGTCTTATTGATTTTATCATTTATCGGATTAATCGATTGGATAAAATCAGTAAAAAACTCCCAAAAAATAGTGAGCTAAGAAATAATTTAAAATTAGTATTTTAGCCTTATAAATTGAATTTGAAAAACCTATAAAAATTACGAATATGGAAAATCAACACGTATATCAACAAAACCAATTGGTTGCAGAGGCAACGAGCGTAGAAAGGGCAAATTTCTATAAACATACTTACGGACACGTTGCTGGAGGAGTTTTGGTATTTGTTTTAATCGAATCTTTGATGTTAAAATCAGAAGCATTAGTAAGCTTCATGTTGAGTTTAACTTCTGGATATCTTTGGCTTATTTTATTAGCAGGTTTCATGGGAATTACATGGGTTGCTCAAAAAATGGCGTACGGATCGATTTCAAAATCTAAACAATATTTAGGCTACTTTTTATATATAGTTGCAGAAGCTTTAATTTTTGTACCAATGCTTTACATCGCATTGTATTATGGCGGAACTTATGTGATAAAACAAGCAGCTGTAGTAACAGGCGGATTATTTGTAGGATTGTCAGCTATTGTATTTTTAACAAAAGCAGATTTCTCTATTTTACGAGGAGCATTAACTATAGGATTTTTCTTAGCAATTGGATTGATTATTGCAGGGATGTTATTCGGGTTCGATCTAGGATTATGGTTCTCAGTTGGAATGTGCGCCTTAGCTGGTGGAGCAATTTTGTACAACACTCACCAATTAAAATATGAGTTCGGAACACAACAGTATGTTGCAGCGGCATTGTCGTTATTTGCTTCATTAATGTTATTGTTTTGGTATATTTCGAGAATTTTTATGAGTAGAGATTAATCATGAAGAAACAATAAATTTGTATATTGAACCGTAGCATTTTTGTTGCGGTTTTTTTATTTAAGATACTATGACAGATAAAGAAAAAGAAGACGATAGAATACAATCTCCGTTTCGACCAAAAGATTGGAATGAGATTAGAATAAATGATTCTTGGGCGTTGTTCAAGATTATGGCAGAGTTTGTAAATGGTTACGAAGTAATGTCTAAAATAGGACCTTGCGTGTCTATTTTTGGTTCGGCACGTACTTCTCCAGATCATCCATATTATGCATTAGCAGAGGACATTGCGTATCGATTAACGCAAATAGGTTTTGGTGTAATTACTGGTGGAGGTCCGGCAATTATGGAAGCTGCAAACAAAGGAGCGCAAAAGGGTGGAGGAACTTCTGTTGGATTGGGAATTACATTGCCTTTCGAAACAGACTTGAACAAATATATCGACCGTGAATATGAAATTAATTTCGATTATTTCTTTGCACGAAAAGTAATGTTTGTGAAATATTCACAAGGATTTATCGGAATGCCAGGAGGTTTTGGGACGTTAGACGAATTATTTGAGTCGATGACATTGGTACAAACGAAGAAAACAGGACGTTTCCCAATTGTGTTAGTTGGAACTGAATATTGGTCAGGTTTAATTGATTGGATCAAAGAAACAGTTTTGAGAGAAGGTTATATTTCTGAGAAAGATTTGGATCTTTTCCGTTTGGTTGATACAGCAGAAGAAGCAGTTGCTCACATCGAGAATTTCTACGAAAAATATAATATTAAGCTTAATTTTTAAGCAACAAAAAACCTCATCATTTGATGAGGTTTTTTTATATTTTTATGATTGAATTTATTTTAAATCAACTACTTCAAAAAACATATCTTGGTAATCATCAGCTTCATAAAAAATACCAACTTTATTTTTTGATATATTCGTTAAAACGGAATAAGCCGAAGAATTTGGTTCAATAGTTTTGATAAAATTCCATGTTTTCGCTTGATCTTTACTTACTTTCAATCCCAGATTTTGACGATCTTTTGAATCATGCAAATTACTAAACACAATATTTTTTCCTAAAACTAATGTCGATGCATTACAAATTGGATCAATTAATTGTTCTTCCATTTTAGAAACCCACGTTTTTCCTTGATCTTTTGAGATAAATATTTTACGGAAACCAGCATTTTGAACGCGCGCATTTAACATCCAATCTTTGTTCGGAAGTTGTACAATATTTGTTTCGTCTGCTTTATCTGCAACACTCGAAATTCGTTCCCACGTTTTTCCATGATCTTTACTTCCGAATACGTAAACACCGTCTTTCAATCGAACCAATGTATTCAAAATCCAACCTTCTTTTGTGTATGCGCCACGACCAGAAGTAATGAATTTAAAATCTTTTTTCCATTCCGTTGGCGTAATTTGGTCTGTAATATCAACAGGTTTTGACCACGTTTCTCCATTGTCAGCACTTTTTACAAAATGTAATCGAAATTCATTTTTCGCAATTTTTTTGATTCATGTAATTGTAAAAAAGATAAATTTCTTTTGTCTTTTCATTCAAAACCATCGATACATCAGAAGCAGATTCTTGATCTGGAAAATCGATAACTCGCTTGATTGCTGACCATGTTTTTCCCTTGTCATCACTTTTCCTAATCACAATATTGATATTAGGATTGTAAAGTAAATCGCCACAATTTGGAACACGCTCGTCGATTGCCGCAATCAATATTCCTTTTGCTGATGTAATGATACTCTGAATGCGATAACATTTGACATCCGATTGATTTTTGATTGTAAATAAAACTTGTTTGTTGGTTTGGGCAAATCCCAGCGTATAAGCGAAGGAAAAAATGGCAAGTAGAATTTTTCTTTTTTGTCATGGTGTAAATTAACCGACAAGTTATTGATTTTTCAACGATTTGTGAAAATGAAAAGCCATCAAAACGAATTTTAATGGCTTTTTTTAAAATTAATTTTTAATCAGTTTCGCCGACGATTTTCGATTTTTAGCTTCAATGTCAAGAATGTAAATACCTTTTGGTAATTCTTTGATGTTAAATTGATGTATTGCTGAAAATTTTCCTGAAAATTCTTTGACCAACTTTCCTGATAAATCATAAATTTTTACTTTTTCTGAATTAATATTTAATGAAAAAGAGGAAGAAACTGGATTTGGAGTTACAGAGATTTTTTCTGAATTAACCTCAATATTATCTGTTGATAAATTTGCTTTTGCATTCCCGAAAATTCTAAATTCACCTGGATTTAGATTAACTGTAAATGATGAATTTGTATTGGTGACATTCAGCGTTGTTTCGTCCATCAAATTGTACCAATTTCCTGTAAATGGAAAAAGTGGCGCAATTGCTTGAGTGCTTGTTGTGAAGTTTGCAATAACAATTACCTCATATAAATCAGACGACGATAATAAATTATTTGTAATCTGAATACGCGGTTTTAAATCTCCAGATGTAATTGTATAATTATCAGTTTCGAAAACTTTGTTGTTTAATTTAAGACCAATAATTTTTGACCAAACTTCATAAACAGATTTTCTATCGGCATTTGTTAAGTAACCAATTTCGCTTGGAATAGGTTTTGGATTGGTGCGACATCCGTCATTATTTGTTCCATCTTCGCAATGATTGATCGAATAATCATATCCTAATTCTCCAAATTGCCACAACATTTTAGGACCAGGAATCGTAAATAGAACGGCACCTAAAGCTTTTTGTCTTTCTAAAGAAGTTTTTAAATCTTTTACATTATAAGTTCCTGATGATGCACCATATTGTAAATTCTTGTACATCATTCTTTCTTCATCATGACTTTCTGCGTAGGCAACCAAATGTTTTTTCGTAAAACCTTTTACAGTATGCTTCAACCAATCAAAGTTACTATCCGAAGCATATCCCATTGTATTTTGATTAAAATTATTAGTCGCTTTACCCCAAAGCATAATTCCTTTACCTTCGTTAATGCGATAATTCGCCCATTCTGTTTCCTCTTGTGCTGAACCATTATTTCCTAAATGTTCAAAAATGATGTAGGAATTCGGATCAATTGTCCATTGCATATCTGCATATTTTTTTAAAATTGCTACACGATCAGCCTGATATCCGTTTGTACAAGTTTCATCAGAAGGTGTACAATTTTGTGTAAATCCTTTTGTTAAATCCCATCTAAATCCATCAATTTTGAACTCTTCAATCCAATGTTTTAATGTACGTTGTACATAATTTTGAGTTGGTGTTAATTGATGATTTAAATCGTATCCAACATTGTAACTATGTTTTGAGGTTTGATTAACATAAGGATTTGTAGTAGTTGGTTCTCCAAAACCATCATTGTCGGGATCATTCATCCACATTCTAACCAACGGAGATCGACCATAAACATGATTTAAAGCAACATCTAAAATGATTGAAATTCCATTTTGATGACACAAATCGATGAACTTTTTCATTTTATCTGCTGGTCCATAAGCTTTATCCAAAGCAAGATGATAAGCTGTATTATAACCCCAAGAAATATTTCCTTCAAACTCCATTACGGGCATAACTTCGATTGCGTTGATGTTTAATTTTTTGAAATAATCAAAATCATCAATTAAAGATTGCCATGTTTTTGTCGAATTGAAATCACGAATTAATAATTCGTAAATCATCAAATTCTCTTTATTTGGGCGATTGAAATTTGAAACTTTCCAATTGTATTTTGCTTGATTTGTTTGTAAAACCGAAACTTCAAATTGTTGTCCAGTAGGATATACAGGCATATTTGGGTAAGTTGCTGCGGTAATATACGGATCATCATAAGGCGATAAAACTAAAGTCGAATAAGGATCTGCAGTTTTGATTCCATCACTTGTTCGATATTGAAACGTATAGATTTCACTTGCTTTAAGATTAGATAATTCAATCCAATATAAATCCTTGTTAGTTGTATCTCGATTCATCACATATTGATCAGAAAGTTGCCAATTATTGAAACTTCCGATTACATGAATGAACTCTTTTTGTGGAGCGTATAAAACCAAATATGCTTTTGTAAAATCATTATTCAAATAATTAATTCCTTCATGTAAATTAGATGGAATGGCTACATCTTTAACCGTTGGTTTGATATTAATTGTAAAAGATTTGCTTATTGTTTGACCATTAAAAGTTGCATTTAATGTATAATTCTGATTTTGTAAAATGGTATAATTTTTATCAAAAGAAGTTGAATTATTTAATGCATCAATTTGAGTTCCGTTAGCAGATAATGTCCAATTAGCAGATTTTGTAGCTATCGCTTTGATGTTAAAACTTGATCCTGAAGAAACATTTGTAATTGAATTTTCGAGCGGATTAGTTAAAGTAACTTTGAAAGAACCTACCGAAATAGAAAGATCCGTAGTTTGTTGTTTTCCATCTGCACTTCTAAAAACAACATCTATTGCTGTAATATTTTTAGAAGTATCAACTCCATAGAATTGATAAATAGATGTAGGGATTTCTAATTTGTAGGTTGATCCAGAAACGAAAGTTAATTTGGGTTGAGTGGTATTATTTCCCCAACTTTCAATTATATTTTCCCATTGTTTTCCATCAATAGTTACGCCTGTATGCGCATAAATATCTCCTGAATAATTGGCAAGACCTGTTCCTGTTTTATCGAAGTTTATTACAACTGCTTGGTTTGCTTCGGGTGGTGAAGGAGTTGTTGTAATTTGTGCTTTGGTAAAAGATATTACCATTAAAAGCATTAAAATAGATAGAATGTTTTTCATGTTTTGTGTAGTTTTAGAAAAAAGCCATTAAAAAACGTAATTGAATTTTAATGGCTTTTAAAAAATTATTTGTTGATGAGAAAAAATTTTATTGAGCTTCTACTGTATAAGTTTTCTTGTTGAAATTAGCTGTGATTTTATATTTCCCAGCTTTTATTTTGATGTTAGTACCGTCTTTGTCTGTTAATTCTCCTGCATTACTTGTACCACCAAAATTTGTTCCCCAATCATTATTTAAACGGAATTTAAATTCTCCATCTTTTAATGTTGTAGTAATAGTCCAAGCATCTAAAGTACCATCATAAGACAATTTTTGGTCTGGACCATCCCATCCGTTTGCTGTAGCGTCACCTACTAATCCCCAAGAATAATTATCTAATTTATAAGTTAGATTTGTTAAGTCCATAGTTATCTTGTAAGTACCGGCATCTACTGCGATGTTTTTACCTCCTTTTTCAAGTTTTCCATTAGATCCACCATAATCTAACTCCCATTTGTTGTCTTGACGGAATTTGATTTCACCAGCTTTTAAATCTGTATACGCTACAAATACATTTGTAACATCAGTTTTCCAAAATTGAACATCTGGCCCGTCCCAACCGTTAGGAGTAGCAGAACCAACAACACCCCAATTTGTAGATAAATCTGTTGGATATGGCGTTATTTTTAATATATTGACATTAGAAATTAACTGTTGAGAACCAGGAGTACCAACTGTAGAGACAATACGATATTCTATTTCTCCTTCTTTAAAAGGTTCTAATCCTAAAGCAATAACTGCTAAATTCAATTCTTTTACGGTAACATCAGCTGTTAATGTTGAAGTTGAAGTAAGAACTTGATGATTTTCAAAATTATCTCCTTTTACATCAATTTGTAATTCATATTTAGGAGGAGTATTTGTTCCATAATTTGCGGCACTCCAATTAAATGTCATTGCTGTATTTGCAGCATTTTCTTCTAATAATTCAATTGTTGATGAAGCAGGTGTTTCTACTTTCGGTGCAACAAAATTTGAGGGATCTAATTTGATGATATCTTCATCATCGTTACATGCGCTTAAGGCAAAAATACTCGCACAAGCTAACGAAATATATTTTATAAAATTTTTCATCTTAATAACCTGGGTTTTGAGTTAAGTTTGGATTAATGACAATAATATTGTTTGGAATTGGGAAGATAGCTTTTGTAGCATCTACAGAAGTTCCGTTTTGAACGCCTCCTTTCCAAGGCCAATTGTAATTATTTGTATATCTACTGAAACGAATTAAATCCGTTCTACGCGTTCCTTCCCAGTACAACTCTCTTGATCTTTCTGCTAAAATGAAATCTAAGTTTAATTGTCCGTCAGTAATATTACCTGATGTATTTCCGTATGCACGAGTTCTTAATTCGTTGATTAAGCTCAATGCAGTTGCACGATCACCACCAGTTCCTCCACGTAAAACAGCTTCGGCATAGTTTAAATAAACTTCTGCTAAACGAATTATAGGAACATCTGTGTCAACATATTCTCCTGTTGCGTCGTTTGCACTTTTTCCGTCTGAACGTTTATTTGACCATTTGTAAACAGCATAACCTTCTCCAAATGTACCTATGTTGTTAATTTCAAATGTTTGTCCATCTGTAAAGAACATCGCACGTTTATCTTTCCATGCAGTTGGATTTCCGTTACTGTCTTTCGTTGTTACAGCATCTGTAAATTGATTCACCAATGCTTTTGTAGAACGAGGACCTCCCCATCCACCATTTACACCATAATCAGCAGCTGTCATTTTTCCACCAATTGCAGCTTTTACTAAGAAAGTAGAACCTCCATATGTACGAGAATTATTTCCGTCAAAATTTAAAACGAAAATAGCTTCGTTCTGCGCGCCATTCGTATTGTTATCAGCTAAAAATAATTCGTCATAAGCAGAACCATTTTTATTTCCATCAGTTATGTTAAGCGTATATCCAGCTTGCATAGCCAATTTAGAATAAGTGATGGCTTCTGTATATTTTGCTTCACCAATCCAAGTTTCTGCATTTAGATATAAACGAGATAATAATGCTTCGGCAGCTGCTTTGTCTACACGTCCGTATTCGTTTGTACGACCAGCTTTTAATTCAGCTTCGATAGCTTTTAGTTCGCTTTCAACGAAAGTGAAAATCTCTTTACGATTGCTTTGTTTCGGTAATTCAGAAGAAACTTCTGTTACTAACGGAACATTCGCATATAAATCCATTAAGCTATAATAAGCATATGCTCTAATGAAACGCGCTTCAGCTACATATTCTTTCACTTCTGGAGTTGTGCTTGATAAAGCTTCAGCGTTTGCAATAAATGAATTAGAGAAAGAAACGGTTTGTGCTAAACGATAATACATCGCTTCAACAAAACTGTTACTTGCTCCCCAAGAAATCTCATGCAAGTTTGGTAAACCTGGATCTCCCCAGCCAACAATAGATTCGTCTGTTGTTAATACATTTAAGTTGAACATTAAACGAGTATATTGAGAAGCACCTTCGTCAATACCTTGAATATCTCCACTTCCCGCTGGACCTTTTTGTCCAGTAAGTGCTAAAGAAGAATATACTTTTGCTAAAGCAGATTTTGCAGTAGCAACATCTTTGAATACATCAAATTGTGTATAAGTATCTGGATCATTTGGCATTAAATCTAAATCATCATGACATGAAGAAACAGAGAAAGCCAATGCCGCAGCTAAAATATATGTTGAAATTTTAATCTTTTTCATTGTAGTTTTCTTAGAAATTAACATTTAAACCAAATACATACGTTCTCGGTCTTGGATAAAAACTATTATCAATTCCGCGGTAAATTTCAGGATCTAAACCACTGTAATTTGTGAATACAGCTACGTTTTGAACCGCTCCATAAAGACGAATATCTAATCCTTTGATTGCTTGTTTTAGGTTGTAACCTAATGTAATGTTATCAATACGGAAGAAAGATGCATCTTCTATAAAGTGGTCACTTAACAAATTAGTTTCTGTGATACTTGTGAAACCTGTGTTGTAGTAGCTTGAAAGCACATTAGATAAATAGTTTTGACCATTTCCTGTCGCTTTTTTGCTGTAACCTTTAGACGAAGCCATGTTATTGTAAGCATAGTTTCCGATATTAGCACGAGCAGTTGCACTTAAATCCCAATTTTTGTAACGGAAGAATGTATTGAATCCCATTGTTACTTTTGCGAAAGGACTTTTGTGAATATAACGGTCTTTTTCGTTGATGATTCCGTCGTTGTTCAAATCTTCGTAAGCTCCTTCGATAGGCTTTCCGTTTGCATCATAAATTTGTTTGTATACGTAGAAACTAAATGGTTCTTCTCCTTCACGTTGAATTTGAATATTGTTACCAGTTCCTCCATCGATACCACCTGTTAAATTATCAGTAGGTAAGTTGACAATTTTATTATCATTAAAAGCGATGTTGTATCCAAAAGACCAATCAAAATCTTTTGTTTTTACGATATCAGCATTGATGCTAAATTCGATTCCTTTATTTTCCATATCACCGATATTTTTATCGATCATATTTCCAAAGTTTGTAAATGGATCTACATAAACACTCGCAATTAAATCACTTGTTTTTTTCTTGTAAACGTCTAATGTACCATAGATTCTATTTTTGAATAAAGAGTAATCAATACCAGCATTTAATGTACTAGAAATTTCCCATTTTAAATCACCATTAAATGGTTGAGGACGATAAGTTTGATAGAATGTTGAACCAAATTGATAATAAGCAGTTGATTCTGATCCTTGATAACGCGTTAAGAATTGGAAGTTTCCTAATCCGTTCACATTACCAACTTTACCATATCCAACACGTAATTTCAAATCATTTACAACAGAACTTCCTTTCAAGAATTCTTCTTTAGAGATATTCCATGCAATAGCTGCAGAAGGGAAATAACCCCATTGGTTGTCATGGCTTAATTTTGATGAAGCATCTGCACGCATAGTAGCTGTTAAGATGTAACGATTATCAAAATTATAGTTTAAACGTCCGAAGTATGATAGTAAAGAATAGTGATCACGGTCTACGAATGTAAATTGATCAGAACCTTGTTGTTCTAATTCACTATCGTAATTGGTGTTGTATGTATTAAAGTATTGATAACTGTAACCTCCAACAACAGTTAATCCGTGTTGTCCAAAATCTTTGTTGAATGTTAAATATGCATCAAATAATTTGTTGTAGAATTGTGCGCTAAATGTTGTTTTAGAACCATCCCATGTCAAAGAAGAGTTTGGCATATTTGCAGTTGTTACATTACGTCCATTCGCATTAGAAATATCATAACCTACATTAACTGTTGCAGTAACAGATGGTAAGAAATGTAATTTATAATCCATTTTTGCATTTCCTACAAAACGACGAACTTCTGATGTATCTCTGTTTTCGTTGATTAATGCAACTGGGTTAGTTGGCGCTAAATTGTGTTTAACAGATCCGTCCATCCAAGTGTGGTAACCTCCAAATATATTTGCTCCAGAATAAACTGGTTGAGTTGGATCATACTCTAAAGCAGCTCCAATTGCACCTCTGTTTGCAAATTGATTTTCGATATAAGAACCTCGAGCATTCAATTCAAATTTTAAGTGATCATCTAAGAAAGATGGACTTAAGTTCATAGAAGCTGTTGTACGATTGATGTTATCTCCTTTCAAAATACCATCTTGATCTGTGTTAGAAATAGAAAAACGAGACGGCATTTTACCTCCAATATTTCCTGTTGCACTAAAGTTGTGATCAAAACCTACAGCTGTTCTATAAATTTCTTTTTGCCAATCTGTATTTGCGTTACCTAAACGAGAAATTTCGTCAGCTGTTCCTACAGATTTTACCAATTCACGGAATTGATCTGCATTCATTACATCAATATAACCTTCTGGTTGATAAATTGATGTAATTGAATTATAATTAAAACGGAATTTTTTTCCTTTTCCTTTTTTAGTTGTAACCATTACAACCCCATTCGCAGCACGAGAACCATAAATGGCAGTTGCAGAAGCATCTTTCAAAATAGTCATCGTTTCGATGTCGTTAGGATTTAAGAAATCCAAAGGATTTCGAGAACCTCCAATATTTACTTCAGATAAAGGAACACCATCAACTACATATAATGGTTGAGAGTTTAATGATAACGAACTATTACCACGAATGATAATGTTTTGACCGTCACCAGGAGCTCCACCAGCAGATGTTACCACAACACCAGCGATTTTCCCTGTCATTAATTCTTGCGCAGAAGTGATTGATCCTTTGTTGAAATCTTCTGAATTTAATTGATTTACAGAACCTGTGACATCTTCTTTTTTAGCTGTACCATATCCAATTACAACTACTTCTTTCAAGTTTTCTGTCGTTTTAGACATACGAAGTTGTAATTGCGTTTGTCCCGCAAAAGTTATTTCTTGATCGTCATAACCAAAAAAACTGATAACAATTATATCACCATCGTTCGCTTCTAATGTAAAATTTCCTTTTTCATCAGAAACTGTCGATTCTCCTGTTGTAATGTTCGAAACATCTGCACCAGCTAAAACCGTGTTATTAGCGCTATCTTGTACTGTTCCTTTTATCGCAGTTTGTGCAGATAAAATAGCAGGGCTTGATAAAACTAATGCTAGAAGAGATTGTTTTAAAATCCTCATATATTTTTTGTTTTGTTTCGTTAATTATTAATTTATATTTTTACTTCTCATTACCAAATATAAGTTGTTTAATTGATTGATTGTGTATGTAATACACTAACTAGTTAAACGAAAACGTTTTCGTGTTAATAAATAATTAAATTAATTGTTATAGCATGTTAATTTTTAATAAAAAAGACGGAAATTAGTAGAATAAGATTGATGGTTAAGGTAGAAAGAAGATTATGAAAAAGAATTTGACATTAAAACAGATTGCAAAAGAGTTAGATGTTTCGATATCAACGGTTTCTAAGGCGTTGAAAAATAGCGAAGAGATTAGTGCTGTAACGAAACAAAAGATTCAGGCATTTGCAAAATTATACAACTACAAACCGAATAATATAGCATTAAGTCTAAAGAATCGTAAAACGAAAACCATTGCCGTGATTATTCCCGAAATCGTTCACGATTTTTTTGCGATGGTAATTAGTGGAATCGAAAATTTAGCCAATCAATATGGTTATAATGTCTTAATATGTTTGTCAAATGAATCGTACGAACGTGAAGTGATTAATATGGAGATGCTTGCAGCGGGTAGTATAGACGGATTTGTGATTTCTCTTTCGAAAGAAACTCAAGCCAAAAAAGATTATCATCATATCAAAGAAATCATCAACCAAGGAATGCCAGTTGTGATGTTCGACCGTGTAACGCGTGAGGTTTATACTGATAAAGTGATTATTGATGATGTACTTGCGACACAAGAAGCAATTCAGTATTTTATAAGTAAAGAACGCAAGAAAATCGGTTTTATCACAACGCCAGATTATATAAGTGTTGGACGCTTAAGAACCGAAGGATATAAAAGAACATTAGAAGCGAATGGAATTGCAGTTGACGAAAACTTGATTTTGCGTGTAGAAGACGAGAGTCAGTTGGACACTATGATTGATGAGTTTTTCGAAAAAAATAAATTTGACGCAGTAATGGCAGTAAATGAATTATATGCCGTAAAAGTGTTGAGAGCAGCACTGAAAAAAGGAATCAAAGTGCCAGAAGAATTACATTTAATAGCTTTTACAGATGGTGTAATTTCCAAGAACTCAATTCCAAGCATTTCTACAGTCAAACAAAATGCATTCAAAATGGGTGAGATTGCAGCGCGTTTATTGATTCAAAAATTAGAGTCAGAAAACGAGCATGAGCATTACATTACCGAAGTTGTCGGAACAGAATTATTACACAGAGAAACTACAACGATTTAGTAAGTTTTTTTTGGTTAAATAATTGTTACAGTTGCAATAATCCCAAAAAAAAGTTTTAACATTGTAAACAAATCAAAACATATTTTTACTTCTCAAATTACAAAAATATAGTTTTGATAAGCATAAAACGCTTATCGTAAAATACATAAAAAAATTACGATAATGAGAAAGCGTAGATTAGGATTTCTTGAAATCTGGAATTTAAGTTTCGGATATCTAGGAGTTCAAATGGGTTTCGCCTTGCAAAACGCAAATGCGAGCCGTATTCTAAGTTCATTTGGTGCCGATGTGCACGAATTGTCTTGGTTTTGGATTGTTGCACCGCTAATGGGATTGATTGTTCAACCTATTATTGGTCATTATTCAGATAATACTTGGTCTAAATTTGGACGAAGAAAACCATACTTTTTAGTAGGAGCTTTATTGGCTTCTTTCGGATTAATCTTAATGCCACAAGCAGGTGCATTTACGGCATTGATGCCTGCATTATGGATGGGTGCTGGATTCTTGATGATAATGGATGCTTCATTCAATATCGCGATGGAACCGATGCGTGCATTTGTAGCAGATATGTTGCCTTCGGATCAACGTACATTAGGATATTCAATTCAAACTGTAATTATTGGTTTAGGAGCTGTTGTCGGTTCGTGGTTGCCTTATATTTTGAGCAACTGGTTTGGTGTTTCAAGTATTGCAGCGGAAGGAGAAGTTCCGTTTCACTTAATTTTATCATTCATTATTGGAGCAATTGCAATTATTGTAACCGTTTTAATTACCATTTTTACAACAAAAGAATATTCGCCAGAAGAATTAGACGCTTTCGAAAAAGCAGAAGGTAGAGAACCAATTGTTGAAGAAAAAGCAAGCTTAACACAGATTTTTACCGATTTTGGGAATATGCCAAAAACGATGAAACAATTAGGTTTGGTACAGTTCTTTACGTGGTTTGCATTATTCGGTATGTGGGTATTTGCTACGCCTGCAATCGCTCATCATGTGTACGGTTTGTCTTTGAGTGATACACATTCAGAAACGTACCAAAAAGCAGGGGATTGGGTTGGAATTATCTTCGGAGTTTACAACGGAATTTCTGCAATATTCGCCTTCTTTTTACCAGCAATAGCCTTAAAATTTGGTCGAAAAACAACACATGCTATTTCATTAATTTGTGGAGGATTAGGATTAATTTCAATCTATTTTATTCACGATCCAAAATTACTAATCCTTTCCATGATCGGAGTAGGAATCGCTTGGGCAAGTATCTTATCGATGCCTTATGCAATTTTAGCGGGAGCAATTCCAGCGAAAAAAATGGGTGTTTACATGGGAATTTTCAATTTCTTCATTTGTATGCCTCAAATCGTCAACGCATTGTTAGGCGGTCCAATTGTAAAATATTTATATCACGATAATCCAATTTTCGCCATTGTTACCAGCGGTGTTGCGCTAATTATTGCAGCACTTTTTGTAACGCGCGTAAAAGATGTGGATGAACCAATCAAAGCATAATCATTTTGAAAACTAAAGCATTTATTTTTGATTTAGATGGTGTCATCGTCGACACTGCAATGTACCATTATTTAGCATGGAAAAAATTAGCGAATAATCTAAACATCGATTTTACGCACGAACATAACGAATTATTGAAAGGTGTTTCTCGTGTGCGATCATTAGAAATTATTCTTGGATTGGGAAATGTTGAAGCTTCTGATGAGCAGAAAAACGAATGGTTAATTCAGAAGAACAAAGAATATTTAGAATACATTGATAAGATGGACGATTCTGAAATTTTACCAGGCGTTATGGACGTTTTAAACTTTCTAAAAGAAAACAATCAACCAATTATTTTGGGATCAGCTTCTAAAAATGCACGTCCAATTTTAGAGAAAGTTAATATTCTAAATTATTTCGATGATATCGTAGATGGAAACGATGTTTCTAACGCAAAACCAGATCCAGAAGTTTTTATCGTTGGAGCGAAAAAAGCGAATCAAACAAACGAAAATTCAATTGTATTTGAAGATTCTGTTGCAGGAATTGAAGCAGCAAATGTAGCAGGAATGACAAGCATCGGAATTGGAGAAGCTTCGGTTTTGAATGAAGCGAAATACAACTTTAAAAATTTTACTGAAATCTCAGAGGATTTCTTGGTCGAATTAATCAATCAATAATTATACAAACTACATACAACAAACAAAATGAATCAAGATTATATCATCCCGAATGCGTGGTCAATTATCGAAGAAGGGTTTGAAAAAGATCGTGTAAAATCGTCTGAAAGTTTATTTTCTATCGGAAATGGAGCAATGGGACAACGTGCCAATTTCGAAGAATTTTATTCAGGTGATACATTTCAAGGAAGCTATATTGCCGGCGTTTATTATCCTGACAAGACAAAAGTGGGATGGTGGAAAAACGGTTATCCAGAATATTTTGCAAAAGTATTAAATGCGCCAGTTTGGATTGGAATTGACATCGAAATTAACGGTGAAAAATTTGATTTAAACACTTGTAAAGAAGTTAAAAATTTCCGTCGCGAATTGAATATGAAAGAAGGTTTATTGGATCGTTCATTTATTGCGATTTTACCTTCAGGATTAGAAATTGAGGTTTTTGTTCGACGTTTTCTTTCTGCTGATTTAGATGAATTAGGAGCAATTAAATATGACATCAAACCAATCAATGATGATGCGAAAATTGTCTTCAAACCTTATGTTGATGCAGCTGTAAAGAACGAAGATGCGAACTGGGAAGAGATTTTTTGGGAACCAATTTTTTCTGAAATTAAAGGTGAACAAGGTTTTGTACAAGCGCGTACGTTCAAAACTCATTTTGAAGTCGTAACATTTATGCAGAATAAAATCTTGGTAAATGGAAGTTATCAACAAAATACACCAACAAGTGATGTTAAAACTGAAACAAAAGTAGAATTTACATATGAAGTTGAGGTAAAAGCGAATGATACCGCGACAATTGAGAAATTTGGAGGTTATGTAGTTTCGACAAATCATCCTAAAAATGAATTAATTAACGCTGCCGAAAATGTATTATCTCAAGCAAATGAACAAGGTTATGAACAATTGTTAATAAACCAAAAAGAAGCTTGGGCAAAGATTTGGGAAATGGCTGATATCACTATAGAAGGTGATACAAAAGCGCAACAAGGTATTCGTTTTAATATTTTTCAATTAAATCAAACGTATTCTGGAAAAGATGAGCGTTTGAATATCGGTCCAAAAGGCTTTACGGGAGAGAAATATGGAGGTTCTACATATTGGGATACAGAAGCATATTGTTTGCCATTTTACATGGTAACAAAAAATCAAGAAGTTGCGCGAAACTTATTAATGTATCGTTTTAATCAATTGGATAAAGCGATTGAAAATGGAGAAAAATTAGGCTTCAACAAAGGTGCAGCTTTGTATCCGATGGTTACGATGAATGGTGAAGAATGCCATAACGAATGGGAAATTACATTCGAGGAAATTCACCGTAATGGAGCTATTGCATTTGCGATTTACAACTATGTTCGTTTTACGGGAGATCAAACGTATATTCCAGAAGCTGGTTTAGAGGTTTTATTAGGAATTGCACGTTTTTGGAAACAGCGTGTGAATTGGTCAAACGACAAAAAACAATATGTGATGTTAGGAGTTACGGGACCTAACGAATATGAAAATAATGTCAACAACAATTTCCATTCAAATTATTGTGCACAATGGTGTATGAATTATTTGTTGGAACAAGTTGAAAACGTCAAAACAAATTATCCAGAGGATTTCGCTCGAATCGCTGCAAAGAGAAGTATTACTGATGCTGAATTAGCAGAAATGAAAGAAGTTGCAGAGAATATTTATTTTCCATTCAGTGAAGAATTAGGAATTTATTTACAGCAAGATGGTTTCTTGGATAAAGATTTAACACCTGTTTCTGAATTACCAAAAGAAGAACGTCCGATTAATCAAAAATGGTCTTGGGATAGAATTTTACGTTCAGCTTATATCAAACAAGCAGACGTTTTACAATCGTTCTATTATTTCGAAGATCAATTTTCGAAAGATCAATTAGAAAAACATTTTGATTTTTACGAACCATTAACGGTTCACGAATCATCATTATCGCCTTGTGTTCATTCCATCCAAGCAGCAACGTTAGGAAGAATGGAGCAAGCATATACATTTTATTTGAGAACTTCTCGTTTAGATTTAGATGATTATAACAAAGAAGTTCACGAAGGATTACACATCACATCTATGGCTGGAACTTGGATGTCGATTGTAGAAGGATTTGGTGGAATGCGTGTGAAAAACGATCAATTGTATTTTGAGCCGCGTTTACCAGAACAATGGGAAGGTTTTTCGTTCAAAGTCAATTTCCGTCATCAAATCCTAAAAGTTATTGTAAATAAAGGAGAAACAATTTTTGAACTGGAAGGAACAGAACCGTTAGAGGTTTATGTTTTCGACCAGAAAGTAGTTGTTCAGCCTTCGATTTAATAAAGGGAATCTAATACCTTGAAGGCTTCGGTTTTCAGGGTATTTTTATTTAGAATAGATGTTTTAAGTTCTAAGTTTATTCTGAAAACGTATTTTAAAAAAGTCATCCTGAATTCATTTCAGGATCGCATGAAGCAGAGAATGAGAAGCTGAAACAAGTTCAGCTGGACAGAGAATTTAAAAAGATTCTTTGATAAACTCAGAATGACAAGTTCATTAACGACAATAAAGTAAATGTCATTCCGCAGAATGGAGGAATCTAAAAAACAAAACACATGAAAAAAATACTATTATTATCATCTTTCCTATCAACATTTGCTTTTGCACAGATTCAAAAAGTAGAGCCAATGTTTTGGTGGAAAGGAATGAAAAATCCAGAAGTTCAAATTCTGGTTTATGGAAAAGATATTAGTAAATACAATATTGAATTATCGGATAATGTAAAAATTCAAAATTTACAGAAAACTGAAAATCCAAATTATGTTTTTGTAACGATTAATACGAATGAAGTAAACAAATCATCATTCAAAATTAACATCAAAAACAAAAATAAAATCGTTGATTCGTATACATACGAGTTAAAAGATCGTCAACCAAATTCAGCGAATCGTTCATCGTTTTCATCAAAAGATGTGGTGTATTTAATTATGCCGGATCGTTTCGCCAATGGAGATGAAAGCAATGATTCGAAAAAAGAATTGCGTGAGAAAGTTAATCGTCAATTGCCAGGTGGTCGTCACGGAGGAGATTTACGAGGAATTATCAACAACTTAGATTATATCCAAAATTTAGGAGCCACTGCAGTTTGGTTAACTCCAGTAAACGAAGACAATGAAAAAGAATATTCGTATCACGGGTATGCTCAAACCGATTTATATAAAATTGATGGTCGTTACGGGACAAACGAAGAATACCGTGAATTGTCTCAGAAATTGAATCAACGTGGAATGTATTTGATTCAAGATTATGTCACGAATCACTGGGGAATCTCACATTGGATGATTCAGGATTTACCTTCAAAAGATTGGATCCATACATTTCCAGAAGGAGAAAATGGATTCCGTCGTTCGAATTATAGAACAACAACCCAATTTGATCCTAATGCTTCAGAGATTGATAAAATAGGCGCATTAAATGGTTGGTTCGATACGACGATGCCAGACATCAATCAAGCAAATCCATTAGTATTAAAGTACATCACTCAAAATGCCATTTGGTGGATAGAATATGCCGAATTAGGAGGTTTACGTGTAGATACATATCCTTACAATAACAAAGAAGGAATGGCAACTTGGGTAAAAGCAATTACAGATGAATATCCCAATCTAAATGTAGTAGGAGAGGCGTGGATGCATTCGCCAGCTCATGTATCGTATTGGCAAAAAGATTCGAAAATCGGTGAAATGGCGGGGTACAATTCGAATTTACCAGCGGTGATGGATTTTTCGTTGTATGCAAATATGACGAAAGCTTTTCAGGAAGAAGAATCGTGGGATAAAGGTTTGGTGAAAATCTACGAATCATTCACGAATGATTTCTTATATCCAGACATCAATAATTTATTGGTCTTTTTTGAAAATCACGATACCGAACGTTGGAACGAAATCTACAAAGGAGATATTAAGCCGTATCAACTAGCAACGACTTTAATCGGAACGGTTCGTGGAATTCCACAAATTTATTACGGCACTGAAATCGGTATGGCTGGAGATAAAAATACTGGTGGAGATGCAGCAATTCGTCAAGATTTTCTTGGTGGTTGGAAGTCTGATACACAAAATGCATTTAATCCAAATTCACGAACAGCAACGCAAAAAGCGTTCTATGATTTTACAGCGAAAGTATTCAATTGGCGTAAAAATAAAGAGGTGATTCATTCCGGTAAAACCAAACATTATGCACCAATCAATGATGTCTATGTGTATTTCCGATACAATGACAACGAATCGGTAATGGTGATTTTAAATAATAAATTAGATAAGCAAACCCTCCAATTGGATCGTTTTGAAGAATCGATCAAAGGATATCATACTGGAAAAGATATTTTATCGAATCAAGATTTCACAATTCATCCAAACGGTGAAATCACAATTGATGGAAAATCTTCGATGATTATTGAATTGATGAAATAGAATTACTGTCACACTGAGCTTGTCGAAATGTTTTTTATAATTCTTAAAAAGCTCAGAATAACAAAATCGTATAACGTAAAACATATCACGTACAACGTAAAAAGCAAATGAAAAAATTAACAACAACTATATTTACTTTACTTGCCATAGGCGCATTAAATGCCCAAATCATTGAATCGCCATCAAAGGAAGTAAAAGTTAACTTCGAATTAACAGCTAATGGTCAACCATCGTATTCGGTAACTTATAAAGGAAAAGAAATTGTAAAACCTTCAACATTAGGTTTCATTTTAAAAGATGCAGAAGCTTTAGAAAACGGATTTACAGTTACAAATTATACGACTAAATCAGTAAATGATGCTTGGCAACCTGTTTTAGGAGAATACAAAGAAATTAAAGATATTCATAACGAAGGTACGTTTCAATTAACGCAAACTTCTACTAACCGAAATGTAAATGTTACGTTTCGAGTTTTTGATGAAGGTGTAGCTTTTCGCTATGAATTTCCGAAGCAACAAAACTTAAATTACTTTGTCGTAAAAGAAGAAAAAACACAATTTAATTTAACAGGAGATCATCAAACATTTTGGTTACCTGGTGATTTCGATACACAAGAATATACATACATCGAATCGAAGATTTCAGGAATCGATCACAGTAAAATTGATATGAATAATGGGATTGGAGTGAAATCAATTGGGAAACCAAATTCAGTTCAAACGCCATTACAAATGAAAACTTCGGATAATATTTACTTAAATATTTTCGAAGCTGCAGTGGTTAATTATCCAGTAATGCATTTAGAATTTGATAAAAACTCCTATCAATTCAAATCGCATTTAGCACCAAACGCAATTGGAGATTTAGCTTATTTACAAGCGCCTTTCAACACACCTTGGCGTACAATAATGGTATCAGATGATGCCCGAGATATCGTAGGGAAAGGTCCTCAAATGATTTTAAATTTAAATGAACCATCAAAAATTGAAGATACATCTTGGATTAAACCAATGAAATATGTCGGAATTTGGTGGGAAATGCACGTTGGGAAATCAACGTGGGATCGTCAAGGAACTCAAAACGCACAAAACCAAGTCGGACAGGAGGCAATTAAATTTCCTCACGGAGCGACTACAGAAAATACAAAACGTTACATCGACTTTGCAGCGAAACACGGATTCGACGGAGTTTTAGTGGAAGGTTGGAATGAAGGATGGGAAGATTGGTATGGGAACTGGAAAGAAGATGTTTTCGATTTCACAACACCTTATGCTGATTTCGATATCAAAGAAATTTCTGCTTATGCAAAATCAAAAGGTGTAAAAATGATTATGCACCACGAAACTTCTGGTTCAGTAGCCAACTACGAACGTCGTTTTGACCGTGCAATGGAGGTAATGAAACATTACGAATATCCTGCAGTAAAAACAGGTTATGTTGGTCGCATCATTCCAAGAGGAGAATATCACGATGGACAAACAATGGTCAATCATTTCAATTGGACGGTAGAGCGTTTCGCTGAAAATAAAATTTTAGTCAATACACACGAGAGTTCTCGTCCTTCGGGTTATCACCGTACGTATCCAAATTATATTGCTGCTGAGGCAGGGAGAGGAAACGAGTTTAATGCATGGAGTTATGGAAATCCTCCAGCGCACGAAACCATTCTACCCTTCACACGTCAGTTAGGTGGTCCTATGGATTATACGCCTGGTATTTTTGAAACAGAAATGAAAGTGTATAATGTTGGTCGTGATACAAAAGTGCATACCACTTTAGCGAAACAATTGGCTTTATATGTGACGTTATATTCTCCGTTACAAATGGCTGCCGATTTACCAGAAAACTACGAGAAGTATGCCGATGCTTTCCAATTCATCAAAGATGTGGCAGTGGATTGGGACGATACAAAATACTTAGAAGCTGAGCCTGGTGATTATTTAACAGTAGCGCGTAAAGCAAAAGGAAGGGAGAATTGGTTTGTAGGTGCGATTACAGATGAAAATCCTCGAAAAACTGAAATTAAATTAGATTTCTTAACGCCTGGAGTAACTTACGAAGCAACAATTTACCAAGATGCGAAAAATGCACATTGGGATAAAAATCCAAAAGCATACGACATCAAAAAAGTAAAAGTAAATTCAAAATCAAAACTGAAATTGAATTTAGCGGCGAGTGGAGGAACAGCAATTTCGATTTTTCCAATAAAGTAGAAAATGTTTTAAGTTCTACGTGATACGTTTTACGTAGAACTTCTTTCAATTCTCATTAATAAATTGTCACACTGAGCTTGTCGAAGTGTATTTTTAAGCTTCTTTGATAAGCTTAGAATGTTATTTAAAGTAATCTTGAATAGGTCACTGAGCGAAGTCGAAGTGCAGGATCAAATTAAAGATGATGAGAAGCTGAAATAAATTTAGCTTGACAATTTGAATACTTTTTTATCAAGAAAAGAATATTGGAGAATTAATTCTTCGGCAATCTCAAAAAGACAAAAAAATATAGATATAAAAAATAAACAAATTATAATGAAACACTTAAAATCAATTATAGCGTTAGGAATTTCAATGATGAGCGTCGTTTACGGTCAAGAATTGAAATCACCAAATGGAAATTTCAAATTAGATTTTTCTTTATCGAAAGATGGAAAACCAACGTATCAATTAAAATACAAAGGGAAAGATGTCATCAAACCTTCAACTTTAGGATTCGAATTTAAAGCGAACAATCAAATGAGTTTTGAATGGGAAAATCAAGTCGGAGATAAAAATGCATTTACAAATTTTGTATCTGGTTTTCAAATCGTAGATACAAAGACTTCAACTTTTGATGAAACGTGGACACCAGTTTGGGGAGAAGTAGCTAAAATCAGAAATAATTTTAACGAATTAGCAGTTACAGTTTCTCAACCGAAAACAGATCGTCAAATGGTGATTAGATTCCGATTATTTGATGATGGTTTAGGATTCCGTTACGAATTTCCTGAGCAAAAGAATTTAAAATATTTTGTGATAAAAGAAGAGCATTCTCAATTTGCTATGGCAGGAGATCACAAAACATGGTGGATTCCGGGTGACTATGATACGCAAGAATATGATTACACAGAATCAAAGTTATCAGAAATTAGAGGATTATTTGATCAAGCCTATACTGGAAATGCATCACAAAAATCATTTTCTAAAACAGGAGTTCAGACTTCATTAATGATGAAAGCTGAGAATGGATTATACATCAACATTCATGAAGCAGCTTTAATCAATTATCCAGCAATGAATCTAAATTTAAACGATAAAAATTTAGTATTTGAATCGTGGTTAACGCCTGATGCATTAGGTGATAAAGGATATTTACAAGCGCCTTTTAATACACCTTGGAGAACAGTTATTGCAAGTGATAATGCGGCAGATATTGCGTTTAAAGGGCCACAATTAGTATATAATTTAAATGAACCATCAAAGATTGAAGATACTTCATGGATCAAACCAGTGAAGTATGTAGGTATTTGGTGGGAAATGATTACAGGTCGTGGTTCTTGGGCTTATACAGACGATTTTTCTACAGTGCAATTAGGAATAACGGATTATAAAAACGCAAAACCAAATGGAAAACATGCGGCTAATAACGAAAATGTAAAAAATTACATTGACTTTGCTGCAAAACATGGTTTCGATGCGGTATTGGTAGAAGGTTGGAACGAAGGTTGGGAAGATTGGTTCGGAAATCACAAAGATTATGTGTTCGATTTTGTAACGCCTTATCCAGATTTTGATGTAAAAGCATTAAATGAATATGCAAAATCAAAAGGTGTAAAAATTATGATGCATCACGAAACTTCGGGATCAATTCGTAATTACGAAAGACATTTGGATAAAGCATATAAATTCATGAACGATAATGGTTATACATCTGTAAAAAGTGGATATGTTGGTGATATCGTTCCTCGTGGAGATTATCATTACAGCCAAAATACAATTAATCATTATCAATATGCAATCGAAAAAGCGGCTGATTATAAAATAATGGTCAACGCACACGAAGCGGTTCGTCCTACAGGAGTTGCGCGTACATGGCCAAATTTAATCGGAAACGAATCTGCACGTGGAACAGAATACCAAGCTTTCGGTGGTTCTAAACCAAATCACGTAACGGTTTTACCTTTCACACGTCTATTAGGTGGACCAATGGATTACACGCCTGGTATTTTCGAAATGGATGTGAAAAAATTAAATCCAAACAATCATTCTCACGTTAATTCTACGATTGCAAATCAGTTGGCTTTATACGTGACAATGTATTCTCCTTTACAAATGGCTGCTGATATTATCGAGCATTACAAACAATTTTCTGATGCATTTCAATTCATCAAAGATGTGCCTGTAGATTGGCAAGATTCTAATTATTTGGAAGCTGAACCAGGAAGATATTTAACAATTGCGCGTAAAGATAAAAATTCGAACAATTGGTTTGTTGGAAATGTAAATGGTGAAACGCCTCGTTCAACAAAAATTAAATTAGATTTCTTAGATAAAGGAAAAAAATACGAAGCGAAAATTTATGCAGATGCAAAAGATGCGCATTACAAAACAAATCCACAAGCCTATAAAATTGAAACAAAAAAGGTTGATTCAAAATCTGTTTTAGATTTAACATCTCAAGCTGGTGGAGGTTTTGCAATTAGTATCAAAGAAATTAAATAAGTAATGAGTGATGAGTATTGAGAAACTTGTTACTCAATACTCAAAACTTACTACTCAAAACTTTTTAGTATGAAAAAAATACTTTTCACGTTAGGAATAGCTTCATTGTTTTTAAGCTCTTGTTCAAAAACAACAACACAAGCTACGCAGACAAATCATTCAGAAAAACAACTATTTGTTTGGAATGGTGCAAATATTTATTTTTTATTGACCGATCGTTTCGAGAATGGAGATAAAAAGAATGATGTTAATTACGGGAGAACTGCTAAAACATCTAAATTAAGAGGTTTTGAAGGAGGAGATTTTCGTGGGGTAATCAATAAAATCGAAGATAATTATTTTTCAGATTTAGGAGTTAATGCGATTTGGATGACACCGATTGTGGAGCAAATTCATGGATATGTTGATGAAGGACAAGGAAAAACATATGGATTTCACGGTTATTGGACAAAAGATTGGACGTCGATTGATAAAAACTGGGGAACTGAAAAAGAGTTACAGGAATTAGTAGACAAAGCACATGCGAAAGGCATTCGTATTATGTTGGACGCGGTGATTAATCACACAGGTCCAGTTACAAATTCGGATGGTGTGTTTCCTGCTGATTGGGTTCGTGTTTCGCCACAATGTACTTATGAGTCTTACAAAACGACGATTGAATGTACGTTGGTAAAAAATCTTCCAGACATTTTAACGGAATCAGAAAATGATGTGATGTTGCCCCCGCAATTGTTAGCAAAATGGTCGCAAGAAGGTCGTTTAGACAAAGAAGTTGCTGAATTGAATGCTTTTTTCGCGAAATATAATCTTCCAAAAGCACCGAAATATTATATTATGAAATGGCTTTCAGATTATATTAGAAAGTATGGAATTGATGGTTATCGTGTCGATACGGTGAAACATACGGAAGAAAATGTTTGGAAGAAATTCGAAGAAATTTGTCAAGATGCTTTCGCAGAATATAAAACGAATAATCCTACAAAAGTATTGGATCAAAATAAGTTTTTCTTGTTAGGAGAAGTTTATGGATATTCGATTAATGATGGTCAGCAATATAATTTTCCTGATAAAACAGTTAATTATTTCGAGAATGGATTTGATGCATTAATCAATTTCGATTTGCGTTCAACTCAAAAAGAATCTAATCAAACTGTTTTTGATCGATACAATGATATTCTTCAAAATAAGATGAAAGGAAAGTCTGTGATGAGCTACATTACCTCGCACGATGACGGTTCGCCTTTTGATAAAAATCGTCAAAATCCTTGGGATGCAGGAACTCGATTGTTATTGGCGCCAGGGATTTCGCAAATTTATTATGGAGACGAAACGGCTCGTCCGTTAGAGATTGAAGGTGTTGATGGAGATGCAAATCTTCGTTCGAATATGAACTGGGAAGTTATTAAACCAAATTCAGAAACGGAATCATTATTGAATCATTACCAAAAATTAGGACAATTTAGACGAGATCATCCAGCGGTTGGAGCAGGAAATCAAACAGATTTGCAAAATTCTCCGTATATTTTTACAAGAAAATATAAAACAGACGAAGTGGTGATTGGATTGGAAATGCCAATTGGTAAAAAAACAATTAATGTAAGTTCTATCTGGAAAGATGGTACTAAAATTCGCGATGCTTATTCAGGTTTTTCAGGAAAAGTTGTGAACGGAAATTTAGAATTGAATACGACTTCTGATATTGTATTATTGGAAAAAGTGAATTAATTTTTTGAGAAGTAATAGAAGAAAAATGATAAAAAAAATAGTTGGTTTAACCTTGATAACAACTTTGTTTTTGACAAGTTGTGAAAGCAAAAAGGAAACAAAGTCAGAAGACGTTAAAAAAGAAAGGAAAGAACAAAGTATTTTGCCTTTTACGGCTGATATGGCGGAAACTTCTGTGATTTATGAAGTGAATGTTCGTCAATTTTCGCCAGAAGGAACTTTTGCTGCGGTAACAAATGAGATTTCGAATATCAAAAAATTAGGTGTTAAAATCCTTTGGATTATGCCTATTTATCCAATTGGAGAAGAAAATCGAAAAGAAGGTTTAGGTTCGTATTATTCGATCAAAGATTATAGAGGAATCAATCCAGAATTTGGAAATGCCGAAGATTTTAAGAAATTAGTTGATGAAGCGCACAAAAACGGAATCTATGTGATTTTGGATTGGGTTGCGAATCACACGGCTTGGGATCATCCTTGGGTAAAACAACATCCCGATTGGTACGAACAAGATAAGAACGGAAAAATGCATTCTCCTTACGATTGGTCGGATGTTGTGGCATTAAATTTCGATAACAAAGAAATGCGCAAACAGATGATTGCCGATATGAAATATTGGTTAGATGATTTCAAAATTGATGGTTTCCGTTGTGATATGGCGCACGAAGTTCCGACAGATTTTTGGAATGAAGCAAAACCGCAATTGGCAAATGGTCGCGAAATTTTTATGTTAGCTGAAACGGAGAAACCAGAATTATTAGCAAATGATGCATTTGACGCCGCTTACGGATGGGAAATTCATCATATCATGAATGATATTGCAAAAGGTAAAAAGAATGTTTCTGCGATTGATGCGTACATGGATTCGATTCCGAAAAAATGGCAAGCAGATGATTACAAATTATTATTCACATCAAATCATGACGAAAATTCTTGGGCTGGAACTGAATACGAAAGAATGGGTGATGCGGTAGAAACATTTGCTGCATTAACGTATACTTTACCTGGAATTCCATTGATTTATAATGGACAAGAAGAAGATTTTAATCGTCGTTTAAAATTCTTTGTCAAAGATTCTATTGATCGTAATCCAACAGCAAAAATGCGTGGCGTTTATGAAAAGTTAGGAGAACTTAAAATCACAAATGAAGCATTTAATGGAGCGAAAAAAGCGGCTTCTTACGAACGTTTGAAAACATCTGATGATAAATCTATCTTAGCGTTCAAACGTCATAAAAATACGACAGAAGCTTATTTTATTGCGAATTTTACGAAAGCAAATAAAGAAATTATAGTTCCAATTAATGGTGTGTACAAAAACTTTATGAACAACGAAGATGTTACATTTGATGCAACAACAAAACTGAAATTAAAACCTTGGGAATACCTGATTTTAGTTCAGAAGAAAAAATAAATTCTTAAAAGCTGGTTAAATTTTTAATCAGCTTTTTTTATGGTATAATGCTTGTTGATAAACGTTTAAAATCCAAATCATGAGAAAAATAATTTTATCAACAGCCGCCATTTTAAGCTTAGTTTTCTCTTCGTGTGAATCGAAGAAAACAGAAAACTCAGAAGTTATCACAAGTAAATCTGAAGTTGCAGAACAGCCAATTGTTTCGGAAAGTGATATTGCGAATCATCCAGAGTCATCGACTTCACAAAATACTTATGAGGTTTTACAAGATAATGGTCAACAAAAAACGGTAAATATTGATCCAAATGAAACGGTGATTTCAGCAAATAGTTTACCTATTAATGCACAAAATTTTGTTTCGAAAAACTTTGGTAATATGGAGTTTGTGAATGCGATAAAAGAAGTTGAACGCAATATCACAACATATAATATTCAGTTGAAAGACGGAACAAAAATAGAATTTACAGATAATGGTGATTGGAAGGAGGTGAAAAATGGTTTAGGAAAAGCGATTCCGATTAAATTTTTCCCAGATAATATTCAAAAATATCTTCAATCAAAATATCCTAAAATCGATGCGAAATCAATTGAAATGGATACAAAAGACAAAGAAATAAAAGTAGAATTGTTACAAAATAATGTCGATTTGAAATTTGATTTGAATGGTAATTTTATCAAAATTGATTAATCAAATACATCAAAAACCTTGTCAATAGATGAGGTTTTTTTTAATTTCTAATTTTTAAAATTTTACAATAACCTTCACATCAACTTTTCGCAATTTTCAATATATTTATAGTAGAAAAAATCGCCCAAAATGGATAAAAAATATTTGAGATCGTTAATTTTTAGACATCTCGATGGTTTGGTAACGGCTCCGGTATTAAGTGCTTTGGCTAAAAAAGGAGCTTTGCATTATATCGTCGAGCGTAAAACTATACAGTTAGAAGAATTGACAAACGAATTTCAGGCAAACGAAGGTTATCTAAATGTTGCTTTGCGTGTGTTGGCTTCGCAGAATATGTTAGAATATTCAGTGAATAATGCAGAAAATAGCGTCGAGATTCAAACCAATAAATATTCAGATCGCGCATTTACTAATGTTGATATTTACCATGATTTAGCTGTTTTTTTGGCAGAAAATGAAGTAATTAATCAACATGATTTTTCGGATGAATTTTGTAAAAAATGGATTAAATTATTTGATAAATATAAAACTTATTTGATGACTGCTGACGACGAAGAGTTTCTTGAAAAACCTTTGCATTATCAAATTACCAAACATATCGAAGGCGTTTTAGTTGGACCAATTATTGTGCGAATGGGAATGAGTGGTTTGTTTCATAAATACTTTATGGAAGCTTCTTTCAATCCAGATGAATTTCACAAAAACCCACAAACTTTCGAGAAAATATTGGAACGATTAACCGAATTAGGTTGGTTTACAAAACACGAAAAAAACTATAAATTCACAGAAATAGGATTATTTTTTGCGCGCCGTGCAACATCTTATGGTGTTACAGTTTCTTATTTACCAATGTTCGCGAAGTTGAATGATTTGCTTTTTGGTTCGCCAACAAAATTGCGTGAAATTACCGAAGGCGAAGATGAACAACACGTGAATCGCGAAATGAATGTTTGGGGTAGTGGAGGAGCGCATTCCACTTATTTCAAAGTGATTGATGAGTTTATTGTAGATATTTTTAATCGTCCAATAGAAGAGCAACCGAAAGGAATTTTGGATATGGGATGCGGGAATGGAGCGCTTTTACAACATTTGTATGATGTGATAGAACGTCAAACCTTACGGGGAAAACATCTCGACGAATATCCACTTTTTTTGGTTGGTGCAGATTATAATCAAGCAGCGCTGAAAGTAACGCGTGCCAATTTAATTAAAAATGATATTTGGGCAAAAGTGATTTGGGGTGATATTGGTGATCCAGATCGTTTGGCAACAGATTTGAAAAATGATTATTCAATAGAGTTGAGTGATTTATTAAACATTAGAACATTTTTAGATCATAATCGAATTTGGGAAGATGTAGAAGATATCAAAACAAATCGAATTAGTGCTTCTACAGGAGCTTTTGCGTTTAGAGGAAAACGATTGTCAAATAATGATGTGGAACAAAATTTATTGAATCATCTCAAAAAATGGGCGCCTTATGTAGATAAATTTGGTTTGTTATTGATCGAATTACATACGATTGCTCCAGATTTAACGGCGGAGAATTTAGGAAATACACCTGCAACAGCGTATGATGCAACGCATGGATTTTCGGATCAATATATTGTAGAAGTCGATGTTTTTCATCGAATTTGTCAAGAAACTGGTTTAGTTCCAGATAAAACATTGTTCAAAAAATATCCAAACAGTGAATTGGCAACTGTTAGTATCAATCTTTTGAAACGATAATATTTAAAAGATATATTAAATCAAAAAAAGCTCAGCAATTGCTGAGCTTTCTTGGTTAGTCTTGTGTCAATAATTAGTTTAGGGTTATTTTTGCTTGACTAATCTTAAATCCATTTTCGTAAACATTGAACGTGTAAACTCCTTTTTGGAATTCCTCGTTTTCCCAATCAAACGTAATATTTTTTGTTTGTCCGTTTGTGTAATTAAAGTTGATTGCATCAGAGAAATTAACTGTATCTCCAGATCTCAATTCAATTTGTCCGCCTTGCGCATTTCCATATCTTCCTAATGTTCCGTCAGGATTATAGATAGCAACATATAATTTTTTGTCTCCAGATTCTGTTCTCGAATTACGATCTACATCAAAAGAAACACGAATTTTATCAATACGTTTTGCACGTGTTTTTTCAACTTCTTTTCCGCTATTTCTTACACGAATTCCTTTGATTTGTTGATTAGAAACAGATAAAGTTGAACTTAATTCATTGATCTTTCCTTTCGAAATTGCATTGTCTTTTTGACGAACACTTTTTTCTGTTTCGTAGTTATATGTTAACTCTTTATTGTTTTCTCTTAAATTGTTGTTGTCTGTTGTTAAAGCAGAATTTTTATTATTTAATTCGTCAACGCTACGTACAAGAATTGCATTTTCTTTTTGTAAACGAGCAACTTCAGATTTGTAATTTTTTACACTTCCTTCTAAATCGTTAATCATTTTACGAGCACGATTCATTTCCTCTGCAGTTGGATTGTCTTTATCTAAAATTTCTTGAATATCTTGATTCTTTAACTGAATCATATTTTCTTTATCGCTCAATAAATTGTTACGATCTTCGATGCGTGCTTTATATTGTGTATAGTCGTTTAAAATCGAATCATATTGTTTACGAATTTGATCTTTTTGACCCGTTTCGTTTTTAAGGATTTGAGAATTTAAAGATTCATTTTTTTCAAGATTCCCGATTTGGTTTGCTTGATAAATATTATATCCTACACTTCCTGCTAATAAGATTCCGACTAATGCCAAAGGAACTACTAAACCGTTTTTTCCTTTGTTTGTTGGTTGATTGTTTTCTTCTAATCCTTGCATATGAATTATTATTTAAGGTTAATTGTTTTTTTATTGTTTCTAGTGTTAAGAAATTATGATGCCAAAAACTTATGATGATGTTAAAATGAGGGTTTTTTAACAAATTTTTTCACATTTTAGACCGAAAATGAATAATCATACAGAATTTTATTCTAAATAAATCATAAAAAAAGCTCCAGAATAATCTGAAGCTTTCTTTCTATTTTGATGAATTGTATTTACTTTTTATCAAAAGTTCCTGTGTAAACAGAAGTCAATTTATCCAAAGAAATGTACTTTTTGAAAACCTCGTTTACTTGGTTTATATTCAATGCATCTACCTTTTTCTCTAAATTATCAAATTCATCAAACGTAATTCCGTTCAATAAATAACCATTCGATAAACCTAATAAAGTTCCGTCAGTTCCCAAAGAAGTCGTACGACCGTTTTTCCAACTTACAATATTTGTTTTCAATTCGTCCGCTGTGAAACCATCTTTCAATGCTTTTGCAACTTCTTCTTTCAATGCTTTTTCTACCGCTTCACGTTTTGTTGGATTCAAGAATGCATAATATCCCCAAGAAGAAACATCGTTTTTAGGATCGCTTGGAATCGAAACAAATGAACCTGCACCGTAGCTGATTCCTTCTTTTTCTCTTAATCGCATTGGAATACGAGCAGATAAAAATCCTCCACTTCCAATCATTTCATTTGCCATAACCATTGCGGCGTAATCAGCACTTTCACGATTCATTTTGAAGTTAATTGATCCAACTGCAGCAGCATTTTCTTTGTCTGGAATGTTGTAAAGTTTATCCTCTTTCTTCGTTGCTGTAAAAGTTGGATACGCCTTTTCGTACTTCGATTTGCTGTTCCATTTACCAAAAGTATCATTCAATAATTTTTCAACTTTTGCTTTGTCATTTGTTCCAACAATAGAAACAACACCATTTTGCGCACCTAAAATATTTTTATAAAAATCAACTAAATCAGCTTGTTTGATTTTCTTCAAATCATCTTTCGTTTCAGCAAAAGAAGCTGTGTAGAAAATAGAAGATTTAGGATAATTAGATGTTAAACGACTAATTTCGTTGAAGGCTAATGCTTGCGGATCGTTTGTATTTGCATCCAAATATGTTACATATTCATTTACAGATTTCGCTAATTCAGCATCTGGGAAAGTAGGTTCTGTAATGATTTGACGTACGATATCCATAGTTTTGTCTAATGAATTTTTGTACGTATTGATTGTTACAGATAAATTTTGTCCACTAAATCTAAATCCAACCGAAGATTTTAAAGCATCTAATTGATCTTTGATTTGTTCTTTTGTTAGATTCTTCGTTCCAGACATTAACAATTCAGCTGTTAGTTGACCAATCATTCCTTTATTTGCCAAATCTTTTTCATTAGAAACTGGCAAATTAAACGAAAGAATTACTTTTTCACCTTTAATTTCTTTATCGATGATTCCGTATTTTAGACCATTGTTCAATTTTCCTTCTGCATAATGAGCTTTCAAATTTTTGATCGAAGCTTCAAATGGTTTTGCTTCTTTCTCAACTGCACGACCTTTGTAGTTCGAAACTAAATCTGAGATTTGTTTATTCGTTAATTCAGTCGGTTTTACACGAATTTCATCTTTCGTCGGAATAAAAGTTCCAACTGTTCTATTATTCGCTCTAAAATATTTTTCAGCAACACGTTTTACATCTTCTTTGGTTACTTTCTCGATATTATCGCGGTACAAGAAACCTAAACGATAATCACCAGCACCAACAATTTCTGTTAAACCAATGGCATAATTAATCGTATTATTTTTTTGATTTTCGATGTTTTTCACAATACTTGCTTTCGCACGTTGCACATCTTGATCAGTATAATTAATTGTAGCAACTTTGTCTAATTCTGAACGAATATCATTTTTAGTTTGCTCGATATTTTTCTCTTTTGGAATTTCAGTTCCGATGTAGAAGAAACTCGCATCGCGAACTTCTGGACTATACGCCCAAATTGAAGCAATTTTGTGTGTGTCAACTAAAGATTTGTACAAATATCCCGAAGGATCTGAAGTTAAAATATTATTTAAAACATCAATTGCTGCATAATCTTTATCGCTATATGCTGCAACGTGATACATTACACCAACAGATTGGGAATCTCCTGCACGTTTTACTTCAACAAATTTTTCACCATCTTGCGCTGGCTCAACTGTTAAAATTTCGTCTAAAACACGAGTTGGTTTTGGAATCGAAGCAAAATACTGATTCACATATTCCATCGTTTTTTTCTCGTCAAATTTTCCAGCAATAATTAAGGTTGCATTATCTGGTTGATAATATTTTTCGTAGAATTTGCGCAACTGTGGTGTTTTTACACGCTCAATATCTTCTTTAGATCCAATTGTAGATTTTCCGTAATTGTGCCATAAATAGCCAGCAGAAATAACGCGTTCCATTAAAACACTTGACGGATCATTTTCACCAATTTCAAATTCATTACGTACAACCGAAAATTCTTTGTCCAAATCTTCTTGTTTAATGGTTGCATTAATCATACGATCAGCTTCCATTTCCAAACTCCAACGTAAATTTTCGTCGCTTGATGGGAAAACTTCGTAATAATTTGTACGATCATAATATGTCGTTCCATTTGCACGTCCACCTTTGTCAGATAACATTTTCTTGATATCACCTAAGTTTTTTGTTGATTTAAACAACATATGTTCTAACAAATGCGCCATTCCTTTTTCACCGTAACCTTCGTGTTTAGAACCAACATTGTAAACAATATTTACTACAACATTACTTTGCGATTGATCAGAGACTAATAAAACTTGTAATCCATTTGGTAGTTTGTATTCCTTAATTCCTTCTACTTGCGTCACAAAAGTTGCGTTTCCAGATTTCGTTTGAGCCATTAAGTATGGTGAATTTGCAAAGGCAAAAACCAGACATATACTCAGTAAAGTTTTTTTCATGTATTTATTTTTATAGTTATTAATTGGATGATACAATTCTATAATCTATTCGTTAGACGCAAATTGTATGGTGTAAGTTACAAATCTTTTGTTAAATTTGTGATGCAACAAACAAAAGAAATGGAAACAAAAGAGGTAAATAAAATTACTTTCGAAGAGTTTAAAAGTCAAATCATTAATGATTACAAGACGGCTTTTATGTCTCGTGAAGCAAGTCTTTTAGGAAGAAGAGAAGTACTTACTGGGAAAGCAAAATTTGGGATTTTTGGTGATGGAAAAGAATTACCACAAATTGCAATGGCAAAAGTATTCAAAAATGGAGATTTCCGTTCTGGATACTATCGCGATCAAACATTTATGTTCGCAATTGGTCAATTAACTGTTGAACAATTTTTTGCACAATTATACGCTTTAACAGATTTAGAGAAAGAACCTTCATCAGGAGGTCGTCAAATGACATCTCATTTCGGAACACGTTCTTTAAATGAAGATGGTTCTTGGAAAAAATTAACAGAACAAAAAAATTCGAGTGCTGATATTTCGCCAACAGCTGGTCAAATGCCACGTTTGTTAGGCTTAGCACAAGCTTCAAAATATTTTAGAAATGTTCCTCAATCAGACGAAGATCAACAATTTTCTGTAAACGGAAATGAAATTGCTTTCGGAACAATTGGTGACGCAAGTACTTCTGAAGGTCATTTTTGGGAAACGATAAATGCAGGTGGAGTTTTGCAAGTGCCAATGGTTGTTTCTATTTGGGACGATGGTTACGGAATTTCTGTACCAGCTAAATTTCAACGCACAAAATCGAATCTTTCTGAATTATTATCAGGTTTCGGAAGAACGGAAGAGGAAAGAGGTTACGAAATTATTACTGTAAAAGCGTGGGATTATCCTGCTTTGATTGAAGCGTATACACGTGCAGAAAGATTTGCGCGTGAGCATCACATTCCGTGTATTGTACACGTGCAAGAATGTACGCAACCACAAGGTCACTCGACTTCTGGTTCGCACGAGCGTTATAAATCAGAGGAGCGTTTGACATGGGAAAAAGATTTTGATGGAATCTCAAAATTCCGTGAATATATTTTAGCATTTGCAGATCATTCAGAAGCAATTATTTCTGCGGAAGAGTTGGATCAATTAGAAGCTGAAGTAAAAGCTGAAGTAAAAGCTTCTCAAAAACAATGTTGGGACGATTATTTGAATCCAATTTTGGATTTGAAAAATGAAGCGTTAGAATTATTAACGAAAATTGCTTTAGAAAGTGCAAACGGTGCTTTTATCAACATTGAAATTAGTAATCTAAAATCAAAGAAAAGTCCTTTCAAACGTGATGTTTATGGAGCTGTTCGTAAAGTAATTCGTTTAATACGTTCAGAAAATTTAGTTACAAAAGCTGAATTAATTTCTTGGTTAGATGCCAAAATGAAGCGCGAAGAAGAAATCTATTCGACTAAATTAGTTTCAGGAACGGCAACTCAAGTACCACAAGTAAAACCTGAGTTTGGAGAAAATCCAGCGTTAGAAGATGGTCGTGTAATTGTTCGTGATAACTTTGATAAAATCTTCGAAAAATATCCAAAGGCATTAGTTTTTGGTGAAGATGCTGGAAATATTGGTGATGTAAACCAAGGTTTAGAAGGTCTTCAAGCAAAATATGGTATCGATCGTATTTCGGATACAGGTATTCGCGAAGCAACAATTCTTGGTCAAGGAATTGGATTAGCGATGCGTGGTTTACGTCCAATTGCAGAAATTCAATATTTAGATTATATCCTTTATTGTTTACAAGGAATTTCTGATGATTTGGCAACTGTGCTTTATCGTTCGAATGGAGGTCAAAAAGCGCCTGTGATTATCAGAACGCGTGGTCACCGTTTAGAAGGTGTTTGGCATTCAGGTTCGCCAATGGGAGGAATTTTGAATTTGGTTCGTGGCGTGAATGTTTTAGTTCCACGTGATTTAACAAAAGCCGCAGGTTTTTACAATACATTGATGCAAGCAGATGAGCCTGCAATTGTTGTAGAAAGTTTGAATGGTTATCGTTTGAAAGAACCTGCACCAACTAATATTGGAGAATTTACAACGCCAATAGGTGAAGTAGAAATTACAAAAGAAGGAAAAGATGTAACGTTATTAACATACGGTTCTACTTGGAGAATTGTGATGGATGCTGCGAAAGAATTGGAGCAACTAGGTATTTCTGTTGAAGTAATTGATGCACAATCTTTATTGCCTTTCGATATCAATGCAGATGTTGCAAAAAGTTTGAACAAAACGAATCGTTTAGTTATTGTTGACGAAGATGTTCCAGGTGGAGCAAGTGCATTCTTGTTACAAGAAATTATCGAGAAACAAGGTGGATATTTTACATTAGATAGCGCACCATTGACGATTACAGCGAAAGCTCACCGTCCTGCGTATGCGACTGATGGAGATTATTTTTCAAAACCTTCTGTTGATGATATTACAGAACAAGTCTATGAACTAATGCGCGAAGCGAAACCAAACGAGTTTCCTGCTTTGTACTAAAAAATAAATTTTAGAGTTATATAAGCGTATGTCTTTTTCAAAAAGGCATGCGCTTTTTTTGTATTTTTAACAATCAAAATTATAATGAAAATGAAATTCTATTCGATTATACTTTGTCTATTGACTTCAATTCTTTTTGGGCAATTTCAAGATGTAATTCCTCCAAAGAATATCAAGACGGTTCAAGTTTTTAATCCGCAAACAAACGATAATACACCCGTTATCAAGTTAGGTTCTAGCGAAAGATTAATTTTTCTTTTTGATGATATCAGTGCAGGTTATAAGCGTTATCAATATTCTATTGAACACAGAAATGCAGATTGGTCAGAATCGAATATTTTTCAAACCGAATTTTTAAATGGTGTTAATGCTGATTATGCGCGAACATATAAGAATTCATTCAATACGTATCAAAAATATACCAATTATCAAATTCAATTTCCGAATGATCAAATGAATGTAAAATTACCTGGAAATTATGTGTTAAAAGTGTATTTAGAAAATGATTCAAACCCAATTTTCACGAAACGTTTTGCCGTTTATCAACCAATTGCGGATGTTGGAGTGATGGTTTCTCGTTACAATAATCCAACCGTAAAAGAATTGAATCAGCGTTTGCAAGTTCAAGTTTCGAGTGGAACACAAAATTTAACTGAAGTTCCTGATGGTGCAAGATTATTTTTGATGAAAAATAACAATTGGAACGAAGGTTATTTTGTCAATCGACCATCTTTTTCTCGTCCAAATCAATTAACATATAATGATACTAATATTTTGTTTGACGGTGGTGCAGAATACAATTGGTTTGATAACAAAAATTTAGAAGTTCCGAGTTTAACAACAGAAAAAACATTCAGAAAAGATAGTGTTTATCACACTGTTTTGCGTGCAGATATTCCGAAATATAATTTACCTTATGATGATTATCCAGACATTAATGGTAATTTTTATATCCGAAATAACCGTTATGGAAACGAATATGCAGCAAATTCTGAAGCAGATTATTCATGGGTTTATTTTGCCTTAGATGCTTTCGAAGATCAAAATGGATTATACGTTCCGTATGTTGTAGGTGCTTTTAATAATTGGGAAATTGATGAAAATTCGAAATTAGAAAAAGACGATGCAGGATTTTGGGTAACCGAATTATTCTTGAAACAAGGTTATTACAATTATCAATATGTCGTAAAAAATACCAAAACAGGCAAAATCGATCCAAGTTATGTGAGCGGAAGTTTTTGGCAAACCGAAAATCAATATCAAGCATTGTTTTACTATCGCCCTTGGGGACAACGATACGATGTGTTGATGGGATATGGAACTGGAAATTCGAGGAGATAAGTAGCTTAACTTCTCAAAATTTTTTCCATTATTTTTCCTTTGGCTAATTCATCGATTAATTTGTCTAAATATCGAATTTTTTGCATCAATGGATTTTCAATTTCTTCCACACGATAACCGCAAATCACACCTTTTATTTTAGTTGCATTTGGATTAAACTTTGGTGCATTTTCAAAAAAATCATGAAAGTTAGTTTTCTTCGTTAAAATTTCTTCCAAATCTTTTTCAGTATAACCTGTTAACCAAAAAATAATTTGATCAACTTCCGTTTTTGTTCGGTTTTTCTTTTCTGCTTTTGTGATGTAATGCGGATAAACACTTGCAAAAGACATTTCGATTACACGCTGAAAATTTTTATCATTCATTTTTTAAGAATATTATAGAGGATAAATTTCGACAATTAATTTGATAAAATCTCACTATTTTCATCGATTGTGATTTATAGATTTTGAGTTAAATTTGAGTATGAAATTTTTATTTAGATTTTTAATACTGTTTACGATAATTAGTTTGGTTGGATGTACTTCTGAAACCAAAAAATCACCAATTGATTTTTATTATTGGCGAAGTAATTATTCGGTGAATGAAACAGAGAAAAAAGCGGTTGATTCACTAAAAGTGGAAAATATTTATGTTCGTTTTTTTGATGTGGATAAAAAGTTGAATAAAATTTCTCCAGTTGGAATTATTCAGAATTTTGATGCAACGAAACTCAATGTCAATTATATTCCGACGGTTTTTATTACCAATCAAACTTTTCTGAATACATCAAAAGATCAAATCAAAATTTTAGCAAAAGATGTGTATAATTTTTTGAGTGAAACGGCTGAAAGAGGAAATCTAAAAAGTTTCAATGAAATTCAGATAGATTGTGATTGGACGAAATCTACGCGCGAAAATTATTTTATGTTTTTGTCGGAATTGAAACATATTTCGGGCAAAAAACTTTCGGCAACTTTGCGTTTGCATCAAGTCAAATTTAAAGACAAAGAAGGAGTTCCGCCTTTGGATAAAATGGTTTTGATGTGTTATGCAACCGAAAATCCAACTGATCAATCTGAAAATAATTCGATTTTAGATTTGAAAATAGCAAAAGATTATTTAAAAAACTTGAACGATTATCCAATCAAATTAGATGTTGCTTTGCCAATTTATTCGTGGGCAATTTTGACAAATCATCAAGGAAAAATAAAATTAATCAATTCTTTTTCGGAGCAAGATTTGATAGGAAAACCTGTAAAGAAAATCAGAAATGGATTTTATGAAGTGGAAGATGATTTTTTTGTACGAAATTTTTATGTGAGCAAAGGTTTTACAATAAAAGTTGAAATGATTTCTCCTGAATTATTAATTGAAACAAAATCATTTATCGATACAAAATTATCTTACAATTATCGCTTGATTTATTATCATTTAGACTCAAAATTTTTGAAAACAATACCAACACAATTATGAAAAAAATAGTACTTACTTTATGCTTAACTTTTGGTTTAACCAAAGTATTTGCGTGTGCTGATGGAGGTGGAGAAGATTATTATTACTACAATCTTTTTTCGCAAACTTTAAGCGAAGCGCCTCAATATCAGCCATTTTTGATGACGTTGGATAATCCATATTATACGATGGATGCAAATCAAAAGAATGAGAATATTTTGGATTGGCAAAAAACGTTAGGAATTAGCTATCAGCAAGCGTTTGAGTTGGTTTTTAAAGTATCGAAACAAGAAATTGATTTGATGGTAAAGAATGGAAAATCGTCCAATACGAACTATAATTTTGCGACAACAGATTGGGTAAAAAAGAATAAGCAAAGTTTACTTTACTTGTCGTATGCCAAGTATTTAGAGCCTTATATGGCTTTTTATTATATCGATAATGGTGAATGGTCGTATGTAGATCGTCCAGAAAAAAATGTCAATAATCTAAACTATAGAAAAGTTCTTGAGGTTCTAAAGAAAAGTTGGAATGCAGAAACGGACAAAGAATTAAAAGTTCGTTACGGTTATCAATTGGTGCGTTTTGCGCATTATTTCCACGAATATAAAGACGCTATCAATTATTTTAATATGTATGTGGCGTCGCAAGGACTCAAAAATTCGATGTATTATTATGCGTTAGATCAAAAAGGTGGAGCGGAGCGTGCACTTGGAAATTATATTCAGGCGAATTATGACTTTTTCGAAGTTTTTTCTCATTCGAATGATCGAAAAATGAGTGCTTATCAATCGATGCGCGTGACAGAAGATTTGAATTATGAGAAAATGTTAGCCAATGCCAAAACGATTCAAGAAAAAAATGATTTGTATTTATTGATTGGTTATAATGATTTTTCGAATCCGTTAGCTCCTGCGAAAAAAATTATTGCGAATGATGTAAATGCGCCACAAGCGAGAATTTTATTTGCACGTTCTATTAATTTAATTGAACGCGAATATTTGCAACAAAATCCTGAAGATTATTATTGGAATTCTTCTCAAGAACGAAAAAAATATACAGATTTATATTTACCTGTAAAAACAAATGGCAATTATTACAGTAACCCCGAAGATTCAAAAGATGAAGTTCAGATTAATGAATTGATTGCTCTGGCAAAATCACAAGCGATAAAAGCTGACGACAAAGAATATTGGAAATTATCGGTGGCATATTTGAATTTATTGAACAAAAATTTTGCGGAAACAAAAACGTATTTAACCAAAGTAAATTCAACTTCGAAAGGATTTCAACAACAGAAAAAAGTGATTGAAATTTTATTAGAAATTTTCGAACAAAAGAAAATTACAGATAGTTTTGAGAATCAATTGATGCAAAAATATGCGTCGATTTTGAATTATGAATATCCAAAATTACCAGAAGATGTCTATGGTTATTCGGATGAAGATGATCAAAAAATGAACTTGAAAAATGTGATTTTAGATGTTTTAGCAAATCGATATTTTTTGCAAGGTGACAAAGGAAAAGCATTTTTGATTCATAATGAAATTACACAATTAGGTTCAAATCCAGATTGGGCGATTATCAATGATTTAGATAAATTGGATAAAAAATCGAATAAAACAGCTTTCGAAAAATATTTGATTAATGCAAAAGTAAAATCGAGTTCATGGGATTGGAGAACAAAAAAATCAAAAGAAATTCAGTTTAAATTATCAGATTATTTAGCCGATTTCAAAGGAACATTGTATTTAGGCGAAATGAAATTTGATTTGGCGAAAAAAGAATTTGAGAAGATTGATCAAAAATATCACACGTCAGAAAGTGCTTATTTTGTTTATGATTACGATTATACAACAGAAAAAGAAAGCAAAACTTGGGTAGAAAATCAGTTTGATGGTTATCATAATATTCCGAATAAAATCTTTGGATATAATAAGATTGAATGTTTTAATTGTGACGAAAATCAAGTGATCGCAACTCCTTATTTGAATGAATTTAAATTTATCAAACCAAAAATGTCAAAATTAGAATTGACAAATGCGATGATTGAATTGAATAAAATAGCAAAGAAGAATACCGAAGAAGCTGCAAAAGCGAATTATTTGTTGGGGAATTTCTTTTACAATACGACGACTTTAGGCTATTATCGTTATTTGTTGACATTTGATCGAAACAATGATAATGGACCAAAATTTAATAATTATGGTGATCAATATGAAGCGACAAGCAACTTCTTTTACAAAAGTTTCGGTTGGGGTGGAAACTACGTAGATAATTTTACGCCGTCAGAAAATTATTTGAAAAAAGCTTTTGATTCGACAAAAGACAAAGAAATGAAAGCGCAAATTTTATTTGCATTGTCTAAGAATGAACAAGGAAGATTTTATAATGCAAAAGATCCTGTGTTGAAACGTTTGTACGAAAATCAATATGACAACGAAGATAAAATTTTAGCGTTTAAAGTGGCAAATTATCGTTCTAATTTTAAAAATTTGAAACAATATTCGGACACGAAAACATATCAAGAAATAAAATCAAATTGTAAATATTTCGATTATTACACAAATAACTTTTAATAATTAAAACGCTTCTAATTTTAGGAGCGTTTTTTGTGATGTGATTTTTGACTAAAATAGATTATTATGAAATGTTTTGTAACTCAAGAACCAATTAATCGCTACGAAGCTGTAAAAGGAAAAGAAATTCAGCAAGAGATTTTTAAATTGATTGAGCAAGATTATCCAGCAATTACCGAAGAAGATTATGTTTCGATAAAAATATTGAACAAATATCGTCGTCAATTTTTTGCAAATTTGATTTCGCAAGAAAAAGGTGAAATGGAAAAATTGGATCAAGATGTAGTAGAAGCAATTCGTGATAATTCTATTCTTTCCGAAAATATAAAAGAAAATACATCAAAGCCATTGACAACAGGCGATAGAATCGCAGATAAAGTAGCGTCTTTTGGAGGAAGTTGGACATTTATTATTTCGTTTTTTATTTTCTTATTGGTTTGGATGTTTCTTAATTTTTGGATGTTGCACAACAAAGGTTTTGATCCCTATCCATTTATTTTACTCAATTTGATTTTGTCTTGTTTAGCAGCAATACAAGCTCCAATTATTATGATGAGTCAAAATCGTCAAGAAGATAAAGACCGTGATAGAGCCGAACATGATTATAAAATTAACTTGAAAGCTGAATTGGAAATAAAATTATTAAGCGAAAAAATAGATCATTTATTGGTTCATCAGAATAAGAAATTATTAGAAATACAGGAAATGCAAATCCAATATTTAGAGAATATCGAAAATCAAATTCTTCATACAAAAGATAAAAAAGAAAATAAAAAGGAAGAATAATGGATGATTTTATGTTTAAAGTGGTAAAAGACTTAATTATCTGAACTGAAACATTTCCATTTATTTTTCTTAAATTTGAACTTTGAAAAGTATAAACAAACAAAATAATCAAAATGTCAAAATCATTTGCTCAAATTCCTCACGCTGTTAACGAAGAGGTAAAATCATATGCTCCTGGAACACCAGAGCGTGCGCAATTATTAGACGCTTACAAAAAAATGTTTAACGAGGTAACTGAAGTTCCTCAATACATTGGTTCTGAAGAAATTTTTTCAGGAAATAAAAAAGAAATTCGTCCTCCACATGACCACCAAAAAGTTGTTGGTTATTTCCACGAAGGAACACAAGATGATGTAAGAAAAGCGATTGATACAGCTTTAGCTGCAAAAGAAGCTTGGGTTGCAATGCCTTGGGAAGATAGAGCGGCAATTTTCTTGAAAGCTGCAGATTTGATTGCTGGTCCTTACCGTGCAAAAATAAATGCTGCAACAATGATTGGTCAATCTAAAAATGCAATGCAAGCAGAAATTGATTCAGCTTGTGAGTTGATTGACTTTTTACGTTTCAATGTACAATACATGACAGAAATTTATGCAGATCAACCAATTTCTTCTCCTGGAATTTGGAATCGTGTAGATTATCGTCCATTAGAAGGATTTACTTTCGCAATTACTCCATTCAATTTTACTGCAATCGCTGGTAACTTACCATCTTGTATGGCTTTGATGGGGAACGTTGTAGTTTGGAAACCTTCTGATAAACAAACTTTAGCTGCTAAAGTAACAATGGAAGTGTTCAAAAAAGCTGGTTTACCAGATGGTGTAATCAACATGATCTTAACTGATGGAGCAGAAACTGCAAAAACAGTTTTAGAACACAAAGATTTCGCAGGTTTACACTTCACAGGTTCTACAAAAGTTTTCAATACTTTATGGAAACAAATTGGAGATAACATCAACAATTACAGAACTTATCCACGTATCGTAGGAGAAACAGGAGGAAAAGATTTCGTAATGGTTCACAAATCAGCTTGTCCAACAGAAGTTGCTGTAGGTTTAGTTCGTGGAGCATTTGAATACCAAGGACAAAAATGTTCTGCTGCTTCTCGTGCTTATATTCCATCTAACTTATGGAACGAAGTTGAGAAACAAATGAAAGAAATGTTAGCAACTGTTAGATTAGGATCTCCAGAGGATTTCTCTAATTTCATGACAGCGGTTATCGATAAAAACTCTTTCGAAAAATCTAAAGCATATATCGATCGTGCACAAGCATCTTCTGAAGCTGAAGTTGTAATCGGTGGTACTTATGATGATTCAGTTGGATATTTTGTTCAACCAACAGTTATCAAAGCAACGAATCCTAAATATGAATCAATGGTAGAAGAAATCTTCGGACCTGTATTATCAGTTTATGTTTATGATGAAAATGAATTTGAAGCAACTTTAAAATTAGTTGACGAAACTTCTGCTTACGCATTAACAGGATCAATCTTCGCGAAAGATCGTGCTGCTGTAGAATTAGCTGCTAAAGCATTGAAAAATGCTTGTGGAAATTTCTACATCAACGATAAACCAACAGGTGCAGTTGTAGGTCAACAACCATTTGGTGGAGCGCGTGCTTCTGGTACAAATGATAAAGCAGGTTCTGCAATGAACTTGTTACGTTGGACTTCTGTTCAAACAATCAAAGAAACATTTGTTCCTGCAAAAGATTACAAATACCCATTCTTAGAAAAATAATATTTTCGAGATACAAAATTAGAATAAGCCTTACATTTGTAGGGCTTATTTTTTTGGTATGAATGATAATTCGGAAAAAGCAATCAAAGCTTCAATTTTTAGTATTGTAGGAAACGCTTCTTTGGCTGGAATTAAGTTTTTGGCTGGTTATTTTGGGAATTCTTACGCACTTATTGCAGATGCAATCGAGTCTTCGGCAGATGTTTTTTCTTCTATATTTGTTTTCTTTGGACTAAAGTATTCTGCAAAACCTGCAGATGAAAATCATCCTTATGGACACGGAAAAGCAGAAGCGTTAATCACATTTTTAGTGGTTACTTTCCTTATTGTTTCTGCGATTATCATTGCAAAAGAAAGTATTAACAATATTATTACACCACATCATCAGCCCAAACCATTTACCTTATTAGTTCTTGGAGGAATTATTTTATTCAAAGAATTATCGTTTCAGTATGTAATGCGAAAAAGTGTTGAAACCAATAGTTCTTCTCTAAAAGCAGATGCTTGGCATCATCGTTCGGACGCAATTACATCGTTAATGGCGTTTATCGGAATTTCGATTTCATTGGTAATGGGACCAGGTTGGGAGGCAGCAGATGATGTTGCAGCACTTTTTGCATCAAGTTTTATTTTATATAATGCGTACAAAATCCTTCGACCTGCGTTGGGAGAAATTATGGATGAGCAATTGTACGAAAATGAAATTGAACAAATTAGAGAAATCGCTTCGCATGTTCCGGGTGTTATGGCGACTGAAAAATGTAATGTGCGTAAGAATGGAATGAATTATTATGTCGATTTACATGCAATAGTCGATGGAACGATTTCGGTGGTGGAAGGACATAAAATTAGTCATGATCTGAAAGATGCTGTACAAGCTAAAATGCCACAAGTAAAAGATGTATTAGTGCATATAGAGCCTACTTTTGTCTCGGTTCGAGAATATTTTCGAACAAATCACATCGAAGATAAAAGAGTGGAGGAGTAAAAATAAATTATATTAAATAAAAAAAGAGAAGCAATTGCTTCTCTTTTTGATCTTTTAGTTGGTTAATAAAAAATCATAATATATATAAAAGGTCGATTTTAGAATAATTTGAAACCAATACCAGTACTGATTAACCAAGGATTAAGATCTACATCTGCTGGTACATAAACTTGTTTGTCTAAAGCTGCACCAACTGTAACGTCTGTGTTTAAGTATAATTTTTTAACATCTACGTTCCAGTATAATTTATCATTGATTTTGTAATCAAATCCTAATTGAAATCCGAAACCTACATTGTTTTTGTAATCTACACTAGTTACGGCTGCGTTTCTCCCTTTTCCTTGCCCTTGATCATAGAAGATTGTATAATTAATTCCAGCACCAACATAAGGTTTTAGGTTTTTGGTTGGATACAAATGATATTGTACATTAAGAGTTGGAGGTAACAGCATTACTCGTCCCAAATCTAAATTTCCTAATGCAGTATTTACCGCTACAACTTCGTGTTTAGATGTTCCTAAGATTAATTCGGCCGCGATATTTTTTGTAATATAATAGGTAAAGTCAATTTCTGGAATAAGATTGTTTGTAACTGCTACATTTCCACCTATTGCTTCTATTTTAGCATCTTCCATAGGAACTACACCAGTTGCTCTTACACGCATATGTAATTCACTAGCCTCTTGTCCAAATGAAATTGTTGATGCAAAGATTGCTCCTAATATTAATAGTCCTTTTTTCATAATGTTTATTTTATTTTTCGAAACAAAACTCGGATTAATTCATCCGAATTAAAATGTCAAATATCATTTCCGAAAATGACTTTAAACATTTGTTTTTTTTAAGGATATTATTAACTTAAACACGCTGATAGTCAATTATTTTTAATGAGTAAAAATAATCGTAAAAGAAAAACTTTTCACTTAATAGAAATTTATTACTTTTGGAGGAAAGTCATAAAAAAACAAAAAAACTCAAAAAAATGGATTTCTTAGAAAATGAAAATTTATCATTAATCGCGCAATCGGCAAGAGATTTTGCAAAACAATACATTCAACCGAATATAATGGAGTGGGATGAAGCTCAAACTTTTCCAGTTGAAGTTTTCAAAGAACTTGGAAAAATGGGATTCATGGGAATCGTTGTTCCAGAAGAATATGGAGGAAGTGGTTTGTCATATGATGAATATGTATCAATTGTAGATGAAATTTCACAAGTTGATCCTTCTATTGGTTTGTCTGTAGCGGCACATAATTCACTTTGTACAAATCATATTTTAGAATTCGGTAACGAAGAACAAAAACAACGTTGGTTACCAAAATTAGCAACAGCAGAATGGATTGGTGCTTGGGGATTAACAGAGCACAACACAGGATCTGATGCAGGAGGAATGTCTACAACAGCTGTAAAAGATGGAGATGAATGGGTGATTAACGGAGCAAAAAACTTTATTACACATGCAATTTCTGGTGATGTTGCGGTTGTGATGACAAGAACAGGAGAGAAAGGAGCTAAAAATAACGCGACAGCTTTTGTAATAGAAAAAGGAACGCCAGGTTTTACATCGGGTAAAAAAGAAAATAAATTAGGAATGCGTGCTTCGGAAACGGCAGAGTTAATCTTCGATAACGTACGTGTTTCGGATGCAAATCGTTTAGGAAATGTTGGTGATGGTTTCAAGCAAGCACTTAAGATTTTAGATGGTGGTCGTATCTCGATTGCAGCTTTATCTTTAGGAATCGCGAAAGGAGCATACAAAGCAGCATTGAAATATGCACAAGAGCGTCATCAATTTGGAACTGCAATTGCAAATTTCCAAGCAATTAACTTTAAATTGGCTGAAATGATTACAGAAATCGAAGCTTCAGAATTATTAATTCGTAAAGCATCTTATTTAAAAAATCATAAAAAACCAATGACGACAGAAGGTGCAATGGCAAAATATTATGCATCGGAAGCGTGTGTTAAAATCTCGAATGAAGCAGTTCAAATATTTGGTGGATACGGATATACAAAAGATTTTCCAGTAGAGAAATTCTACCGTGATTCTAAGTTGTGTACAATCGGTGAAGGAACAACTGAGATCCAAAAATTAGTGATTGGAAGAAATATTTTGAAAGATTAATACAAAACGATTTGTTTAATTACTAAAGAGTTGTATATTTGCCATCTCAAAAAGAAATAGATAAAATTATGTTGATTATACCAGTAAAAGACGGAGAGTCAATCGAAAGAGCTCTAAAAAAATACAAAAGAAAATTTGATAAAACAGGTGTTGTACGTCAGTTAAGAGCACGTCAACAATTTACAAAACCTTCTGTTACAAATAGAATTAAGATGAGTAGAGCAATCTACAAACAAGCCTTAATCGAAAAGGAGGAAGCATAAATTGCCGTTTTAAACGATATAAAGAAATTAATTTCTGTTGACCTATTTATTAAAGTTGTAACTTTGATGAATAGGTTTTTTTATGGAATTTATTCAACTATTCTTAGATTATTTAGCGCTCGAGAAAAACTATTCTACGCTAACAATTACTAGCTACAAAAGAGATTTGGACGATTTTGTTGAGTTCTATCAACAAGAAGAAAATTCGTCAGAAATACAACTTGCAACAAAAAATCATATTCGTGCATTTGTGATGCATTTATCAGAATTAGAAAAGTCTGAGAAAACAGTTAATCGCAAATTAAGCGCTTTACGAACGTTTTATAAATATTTGGTCAAAGAAAATCATCTTTCCATTAATCCAATCGAGCAAATTCATTCACTTAAACAAAATAAACAAGTTTTAGTACCTTTTACAGAAGCAGAATTGAATGATTTGTTGAATAATGATGAATTTTTCCCTGACACATTCGAAGGTTTACGTGATCGATTAATGATTGATGTAATGTATCAAACAGGAATTCGACGTGCCGAATTAATTGGTTTGAAAGAAAATGATATCGATCCGAATACACTTTCTATAAAAGTTCTTGGAAAAAGAAATAAAGAACGCATAATTCCTATTTCTACCTTTCTGTTAGAGGATTTGGCGAATTATAACACTAGAAAACATAACGAAATTACTTTACAATGTACGAATGTTTTTGTAACAGAAAAAGGAAAACCTTTGTACGATAATCTTGTTTATTCGAAAGTAAAATACTATCTTAGTCTTATAAGTGTAAAACATAAAAAAAGTCCTCATATGTTGAGGCATTCATTTGCGACTCATATGTTAGATTCAGGAGCAGATCTGAATGCAGTAAAAGATATTTTAGGGCATTCAAGTTTGTCATCGACTCAAATTTATACACATGGGAGTATAGAAAATTTAAAAAAAGTGTTTAACAAAGCTCACCCGCGTGAGAACAAAAAAGAGTAATTATGACAATTAACTTTCAAGCAGTAAACTTCAATACTAAACCAGGTTTAGAGGAGTATTTAGAGAAAAAATTAGAAAAATTAGAAACTTTGTCAGACAAAATCATTGCAGCGAATGTTTCTTTTAAATTAGAGAATACTGCAGAAAAAAATAACAAGACAGTTGATATTAAGTTAGAAGTACCAGGAGATGATATTGTTGTAAGTAAAACAGGACAATCTTTTGAAGAATGTATTGATTTAGCGGTAGATACATTAAAAAAATTAATTATCAGAAAAAAAGAAAAAATTAGCGAAAGATAAAAAATAGGGAATTGACTAAAAAAAGAACCTAAAAATTTGGTTAATTCAAAAAACAACGTAAATTTGCAGTCCGTTAAACAAACATATTTAACGGACTGTTCTTTTAAATAACGCTTTTAAAAACAAAAATGCCGATGTAGCTCAGCTGGCTAGAGCAGCTGATTTGTAATCAGCAGGTCGTGGGTTCGAGTCCCTCTATCGGCTCAAGGTTTTTAGAAGAACAAAAAAATAAGGCGGGGAGATACTCAAGCGGCCAACGAGGACGGACTGTAAATCCGTTGGGTAACCTTCGCAGGTTCGAATCCTGCTCTCCCCACAAACTTAATTTTTAAAATTTTTTGTGGTTTAGGATTTAATCTTTAAATTTGCAAAGCTTTTTAGAAGTGAATGCGGGAATAGCTCAATTGGTAGAGCGTCAGCCTTCCAAGCTGAATGTTGCGGGTTCGAGTCCCGTTTCCCGCTCAAATTCTGGTTCGTCCAGTATAGTTAATCTTTTAAGTAGTTGTTGAAACTCATTTAAACCAAGGTTAACGCGAGTCAAAAATTAATATCTTTATATAAATCAAAAAGTGTACTTTTACACTTGAAAATAATTTAAAGTTATTTTTTTAATTTAAGTATAACAATAGAAATTAATAAAAAGTAAAATGGCAAAGGAAACTTTCAACCGTAATAAGCCGCACTTAAATATTGGTACTATTGGTCACGTTGACCACGGTAAAACAACTTTGACTGCAGCGATTACTAAAGTATTAGCTGATGCTGGTTATTCAGAAGCAAAAGCTTTCGATCAAATCGATAATGCTCCAGAAGAAAAAGAGCGTGGTATTACAATTAATACATCTCACGTAGAGTATGAAACTGCTAACCGTCACTACGCACACGTTGACTGTCCAGGTCACGCGGATTACGTAAAAAACATGGTTACAGGAGCTGCTCAAATGGATGGTGGTATCTTAGTAGTAGCTGCTACTGATGGTCCAATGCCTCAAACTCGTGAGCACATCTTATTATGTCGCCAAGTAAACGTTCCTCGTATCGTTGTTTTCTTAAACAAAGTTGATATGGTTGACGATGCTGAGTTATTAGAGTTAGTAGAAATGGAAGTAAGAGATTTATTATCTTCTTACGAATATGACGGAGATAACACTCCAGTTATCCAAGGATCTGCTTTAGGTGCATTAAACGGTGAGCCTCAATGGGTTGAAACTGTATTAAACTTAATGAACAATGTTGATGAGTGGATTGAGCAACCAGTTCGTGATCAAGATAAACCATTCTTAATGCCAGTAGAGGATGTATTCTCTATTACAGGTCGTGGTACTGTTGCTACAGGACGTATCGAGGCTGGTGTAATTAACTCTGGGGATCCAGTTGACATCGTTGGTATGGGAGAAGAAAAATTAACTTCTACTGTAACAGGTGTTGAAATGTTCCGTAAAATCTTAGATAGAGGTGAAGCTGGTGATAACGTAGGTTTATTATTACGTGGTGTTGATAAAACTGACATCCGTCGTGGTATGGTTATCGCAAAACAAGGATCTGTTAAACCACACAAAAAATTCAAAGCTGAGGTTTATATCTTAACTAAAGAAGAAGGTGGTCGTCACACTCCATTCCATAACCGTTACCGTCCACAGTTCTACGTACGTACAACTGACGTAACAGGGGAAATCAACTTACCAGAAGGAGTTGAGATGGTTTTACCAGGAGATAACTTAACTATTACAGTTGAATTATTACAACCAATCGCATTAAACGAAGGTTTACGTTTCGCAATCCGTGAAGGTGGACGTACAGTTGGTGCTGGTCAGGTAACTGAAATTTTAGACTAATTAGTCAAAATATAATATAGAAGATGTGGTAATCTTCAATGATTACCACTCTTTTTATCTACGGGCATAGTTCAATGGTAGAATAGCGGTCTCCAAAACCGTTGATCAGGGTTCGAATCCTTGTGCCCGTGCTAAATGAAAACGATATGAAAGTCGTACAATATTTTAAAGATTCCTTTGTAGAATTTAAAGATCATGTTACATGGCCATCATTCTCAGATCTACAAAGAGACACAATTATTGTTGCAATAGCTACAGTTTTGTTAGCTATATTTTTATATGCGGTAGATACATTATTCACACAAGTGCTTAACTTTATCTACGGCGCTTTTTAGTTTGTAAAATATCCCGTTTAGTAATTAGAATCATGAGTGAAAAGAAATGGTATGTAATCAAGACTGTAGCTGGACAAGAGCTGAAAGTTAAGGATTATATTGAAAGAGAAATTCAGTACCAAAATTTGAATGATTATGTAGGACAAATTGTTGTTCCTATGGAAAAAGTGATTCAAATCCGTAACGGTAAAAAATATCAAAAGGAAAAAGTACACTTTCCTGGTTACATCATGATAGAAGCCGAACTTGTAGGGGAAATTCCTCACATGGTAAAGAATACATCAGGTGTAATTAGCTTTTTGAGTGCAACGAAAGGAGGTGATCCTGTACCAATGAGACAATCGGAAGTTAACCGAATGTTAGGTAAAGTTGACGAATTAGCAGAAAACGTTGATACAAACTTAGGAATATCTTACATCGTAGGAGAAACTGTAAAAGTAATCGACGGACCATTCAATGGCTTCAACGGAACAGTTGAAAAAATCATTGAAGATAAACGTAAACTTGAAGTGATGGTTTTAATCTTCGGACGTAAAACACCACTAGAGTTAAGTTTTAACCAAGTTGAAAAGATTGCATAATCAATCTATCAACAAATTAAAAGTAGAAATTTAGGCTGCTTCCACATAACGCTTAATTTTAAGAATTAAAAAAATGGCAAAAAAAATTGAAAAAGTTGTAAAACTTCAAGTTAAAGGAGGACAAGCAAATCCTTCGCCACCAGTAGGGCCAGCTTTAGGTGCTGCAGGTGTTAACATCATGGAGTTTTGTAAACAATTTAATGGACGTACACAAGAAAAACAAGGTGCAGTGTTACCAGTTGTTATTACTGTGTATCAAGACAAATCATTCGATTTCGTAATTAAAACTCCACCAGCTGCTATTCAGTTAATGGAAGCTGCGAAATTGAAAAAAGCATCAGGTGTACCAAACCGTCAAAAAGTTGGTACTGTTACTTGGGATCAAGTTAGAGCTATTGCTGAAGACAAATTAGCGGACATGAACTGTTTTACTGTTGAATCTGCTATGAAAATGGTTGCTGGAACTGCACGTTCTATGGGTATAACTGTAAAAGGTGGGCAAGCTCCAGAATAATTAAAACATTTTAGGAAATGGCAAAGTTAACAAAAAGACAAAAAGAAGTATTAGCTAAAGTAGAAAAAAACAAACTTTACTCTATTGATGAAGCATCATCATTAGTAAAGGAAGTTAACTACGCTAAGTTTGATGCTTCTGTAGATATAGCAGTTCGTTTAGGTGTAGATCCTAAGAAAGCTAACCAAATGGTTCGTGGTGTAGTTTCATTACCACACGGAACAGGTAAAGATGTAAAAGTATTAGCATTAGTTACTCCAGACAAAGAAGCAGAAGCTAAAGCAGCAGGTGCAGACTATGTAGGATTAGACGAATACTTACAAAAAATTAAAGAAGGTTGGACAGATGTTGACGTTATCGTTACTATGCCAGCTGTTATGGGTAAATTAGGACCATTAGGACGTGTTTTAGGACCTCGTGGATTAATGCCTAACCCAAAATCAGGTACTGTAACTTTAGAAGTAGGTAAAGCCGTTTCTGAAGTAAAAGCAGGTAAAATCGACTTCAAAGTAGATCGTTACGGAATCATCCACGCTGCAGTTGGTAAAGTATCTTTCGATGCTGATAAAATTAAAGAAAATGCGAATGAGTTAATTCAAACTTTAATTAAATTAAAACCAACAGCTGCTAAAGGAACATATGTAAAAAGCATCACGCTTTCTACAACTCAATCTGTAGGTGTATCAGTAGATCCAAAAAGTGTAAACGCTTAAAATTAGTAGATTATGGCAATGACAAAACAAGATAAAGCAAATATGATAGATGAATTGCAAGCTGTATTAGCAGAAGCAAAAATCATCTACTTAGCAGATATCGACGGATTAAACGCTGTTAATACTACTGAATTAAGAAGAGCTTGCTTCAAAAGCAATGTATCTTTACGCGTAGTAAAAAACACTTTATTAAAGAAAGCTATGGAGCAAATCGAAGACAAAAACTTCGAAGAGCTTTACGGATCTTTAAAAGGAAATACAGCATTAATGACTGCTGAAGTTGGTAATGCACCAGCTAAAGTAATCGATACTTTCAGAAAAAAATCTGAAAAACCTATTTTAAAAGGAGCTTGGATTGAAGATAATACATTCGTAGGTGATGACAAATTACCACAATTAGTAGCATTGAAATCTCGCGAAGAATTAATCGCAGACATCATCATGTTACTTCAATCTCCAATCAAAACTGTTGTTTCTCAATTAGAGAACAAAGAGGCTGCAAAAGCAGAAGAAGGAGCTTCAGAAGAATAAGACACACTCATATCAAATAAAAGTTTAAAAAACAAAAAGCATTAAAATGGCAGATTTAAAAAAATTAGCTGAAGAGTTAGTAAACTTAACAGTTTTAGAAGTTAATGAATTATCTACAATCTTAAAAGATGAATACGGAATCGAACCAGCTGCTGCTGCTGTAGTTGTTGCTGCAGGTGGAGCAGGTGAAGCTGCTGAAGAGCAATCAGAATTCGACGTAATCTTAAAAGAAGCAGGTGCATCTAAATTAGCAGTTGTTAAATTAGTTAAAGAATTAACTGGAAAAGGATTAAAAGAAGCTAAAGATTTAGTAGATTCAACTCCAGCAACAGTTAAAGAAGCAGTTTCTAAAGACGAAGCTGAAGCTTTAAAGAAACAGCTAGAAGAAGCTGGTGCAGTAGTAGAATTGAAGTAATTTTTATTACTCAAAAATATAGGTTTGGACCTAACACAGGACGTGTTAGGTCTAAACCTTTTTACGCATAAAGTCATTATATAAACCAAAATTCATTCGAAATTGGCCACTAAAGCAACATTAAGCAACTCGACTGAGAAAAAAGAAAGATTGAACTTCTCTTCTGCAAAAGCAGTCGCTCAGTTCCCAGATTTCCTTGACATTCAGATCAAATCGTTTGAAGATTTTTTCCAGTTGGAAACAAGACCTGACCAACGAAAAAATGAAGGTCTTTACCGAACATTTGCTGAGAATTTTCCAATTACGGATACTCGCAATCAGTTTGTTTTAGAATTCTTAGATTATTTCGTAGATCCACCACGTTACACAATTGATGAGTGTATCGAAAGAGGATTAACGTACAGCGTACCATTGAAAGCTCGTCTTAAATTGTACTGTACGGACGAAGAACACGAAGATTTCGAAACTGTAGTGCAAGACGTATACTTAGGAACAATTCCTTATATGTCTCCTTCAGGATCATTCATTATTAATGGTGCAGAGCGTGTTATTGTATCTCAATTACACCGTTCTCCTGGGGTATTCTTCGGACAATCTTTCCACGCGAATGGTACAAAATTGTACTCATCTCGTATCATTCCTTTCAAAGGATCTTGGATTGAGTTCGCAACAGACATCAACAGCGTAATGTACGCTTACATCGATCGTAAGAAAAAGTTACCATTAACTACCTTATTACGTGCTATCGGATACGAAAGAGATAAAGATATCTTAGAAATTTTCGACTTAGCAGAAGAAGTAAAAGTTAATAAAGCTAATTTAAAGAAAGTTGTAGGTCGTAAACTTGCTGCACGTGTATTAAATACATGGCACGAGGATTTCGTAGATGAAGATACAGGAGAAGTTGTATCTATCGAGCGTAATGAAATTATCTTAGACCGTGAAACAATCTTAGAGAAAGATCACATCGATCAAATCGTAGATTCTGGTGTTAAGACGATTTTATTACACAAAGAAGACATCAATTCTGCTGATTATGGAATTATCCATAATACTTTACAAAAAGACCCTACTAATACTGAAAAAGAGGCAGTAGAGTATATCTATAGACAATTACGTAACGCTGAGCCACCAGATGAGGAAACAGCAAGAGGAATTATTGACAAATTATTCTTCTCTGATCAACGTTATTCATTAGGTGAAGTAGGTCGTTACAGATTAAATAAAAAATTAGGCTTAAGCATTAGCGAGGACGTACAAGTATTGACTCGTGAAGATATCATTTCGATTATTAAATACTTAATCGAATTAATCAACTCTAAAGCAGAGGTGGATGATATCGACCACTTATCTAACCGTCGTGTAAGAACGGTAGGTGAGCAAATGGCTAGCCAATTCGGAGTAGGTTTAGCTCGTATGGCTAGAACTATCCGTGAAAGAATGAATGTTCGTGACAACGAGGTGTTTACACCAATCGATTTGATTAATGCTAAAACATTATCATCTGTTATCAACTCATTCTTCGGAACGAACCAGTTATCTCAGTTCATGGACCAAACAAATCCATTATCAGAGATTACACACAAACGTCGTTTATCAGCATTAGGACCTGGAGGTTTATCAAGAGAAAGAGCGGGATTCGAGGTACGTGACGTACACCACACTCATTACGGACGTTTATGTCCAATTGAAACTCCTGAGGGACCAAACATTGGTTTGATTTCGTCATTATGTGTATTCGCTAAAGTTAATAACTTAGGGTTCATCGAAACACCGTACAGAAAAGTAGAAGATGGAAAAGTGGACGTCGAATCAGCACCAATCTATTTAACTGCGGAAGAGGAGGAATCAAAAGTAATTGCTCAAGCCAATATCGACATGACAGACGATGGTACTATTGCTACTGAACGTGTAACTGCTCGTGAAGATGGGGATTTCCCTGTTGTAACGCCAGCAGAAGTTGATTTAATTGACGTTGCACCTAACCAGATTGCATCTATCTCAGCATCATTAATTCCTTTCTTGGAGCATGATGACGCCAACCGTGCGTTAATGGGATCGAACATGATGCGTCAGGCAGTTCCATTATTAAAACCTCAAGCACCAATTGTAGGTACTGGATTAGAAAAACAAGTTGCAAAAGATTCAAGAATCTTAGTAAATGCAGAACGTGAAGGTACAGTAACTTATGTTGATGCTGACATTATAACAATTAAATATGATCGCTCAGAAGACGAAGAATTAGTAAGCTTCGATACTGCTGAGAAAACATATAATTTAACAAAATTCAGAAAAACGAATCAAGGAACTACAATTACGTTGAAACCAATTGTAAAAGTTGGTGATCGTGTAGAGAAAGGACAAGTTTTATCTGAAGGTTATGCAACAGAAGGAGGAGAATTAGCAATTGGTCGTAACATGGTTGTTGCCTTTATGCCTTGGCAAGGATACAACTTCGAGGATGCCATTGTAATCTCTGAGAAAGCTGTTCGCGAAGACTGGTTTACATCTATCCACATCGATGAGTATTCATTAGATGTACGTGATACAAAATTAGGTATGGAAGAATTAACTTCAGACATTCCTAACGTTTCGGAAGAGGCTACAAAAGACTTAGACGAAAACGGTATGATCCGTATTGGAGCAGAAGTAAAACCTGGTGATATCTTGATTGGTAAGATTACTCCAAAAGGAGAATCTGATCCAACTCCAGAAGAAAAATTATTACGTGCGATCTTTGGTGACAAAGCAGGTGATGTAAAAGATGCTTCTCTTAAAGCCTCTCCATCATTACGTGGTGTTGTTATCGACAAAAAATTATTCTCACGTAGTATTAAGGATAAACGTAAACGTTCTCAAGACAAAGCTATTATTGATAGTGTAGAAGCTGAGTACGACGTTAAATTCAACGAATTAAGAGAGATTTTATTAGAGAAATTATACGTTTTATTAAACGGAAAAACTTCTCAAGGTATTTACAACGACTTGAACGAAGAAGTAATCAAGAAAGGTGTAAAATACACACAAAAAATCTTATCTAATGTTGAAGATTTCTTAAATTTAACTGGAGCAGAGTCTCTTTGGACAACAGACGAGGATAAGAACGAATTAGTAAAAGAATTGTTACATAATTACAAAATTAAGTACAATGATTTACAAGGAGCACTTAACCGCGAAAGATTTACAATCTCTGTTGGAGACGAGTTACCTGCAGGTATCGTTAAATTAGCAAAAATCTACATTGCGAAAAAACGTAAACTAAGAGTAGGGGATAAAATGGCAGGACGTCACGGTAACAAAGGTATTGTTGCACGTATCGTTCGCGACGAAGATATGCCTTTCTTAGAAGACGGAACGCCAGTAAATATCGTACTTAATCCACTTGGGGTACCATCTCGTATGAATATCGGTCAGATTTATGAAACGGTATTAGGATGGGCTGGACTTAAAATGGGTCAAAAATTTGCTACACCTATCTTCGATGGTGCTGAAATCGCTGATATCGATCGCATCACAGAAGAAGCAGGTATTCCAAAACACGGTACAACATATTTATATGACGGTAATACTGGAGAACGTTTTGATCAAAAAGCTACTGTAGGGGTGATTTACATGTTGAAATTAGGACACATGGTTGACGACAAAATGCACGCGCGTTCTATCGGACCATACTCATTAATTACTCAACAACCATTAGGAGGTAAAGCACAATTCGGTGGACAACGTTTCGGAGAGATGGAGGTTTGGGCATTAGAAGCATTCGGTGCATCTAATATCTTACGCGAAATCTTAACAGTTAAGTCGGATGACGTAATTGGACGTGCGAAAACTTACGAAGCAATCGTAAAAGGAGAGCCAATGCCAGAACCTGGTATTCCAGAATCATTTAACGTATTGTTACATGAATTACAAGGTCTTGGATTAGACATAAACTTGGAAGAATAATAGGGCAACCTATTATTCTACCTTTTTCGTTATAATAATATAATTGTTAGATACATTTCTATATGTCAACAAAAAATAAAACAAGTCAATTCTCAAAAATCCGTATCGGGTTAGCTTCTCCAGAATCGATTCTTCAAGAATCTAAAGGTGAAGTTTTAAAACCTGAAACGATTAACTATAGAACGCACAAACCAGAGCGTGACGGGTTATTCTGTGAGCGTATCTTTGGACCTGTAAAAGATTACGAATGTGCCTGCGGAAAATATAAAAGAATCCGTTATAAAGGTATCGTTTGTGACCGCTGTGGGGTTGAAGTTACTGAAAAGAAAGTTCGTCGTGAGCGTATTGGACACATCAATCTTGTTGTGCCAATTGCACATATTTGGTATTTCCGTTCATTACCAAACAAAATTGGTTACATCTTAGGATTACCATCTAAGAAATTAGACATGGTAATTTACTATGAAAGATATGTAGTGATTCAACCAGGTATCGCAAAAGGACCAGAAGGTGAAGAATTAAATAGATTAGATTTCTTATCAGAAGAAGAGTATTTAGATATCTTAGAAACTCTTCCAATCGAGAATCAATATCTAGAAGATACAGATCCTAATAAATTCGTTGCGAAAATGGGTGCTGAAGCATTAGAAGACCTATTATCTCGTATCAATTTAGATGAGTTATCTTACGAATTAAGACACAAAGCACACAACGAAACTTCTAAACAACGTCGTACAGAAGCGTTAAAACGTTTACAAGTTGTTGAGTCGTTACGTGAGTCAAATATGCACCACGTAAACCGTCCAGAATGGATGGTAATGCGCGTTATTCCGGTTATTCCACCAGAATTACGTCCGTTAGTTCCATTAGATGGTGGTCGTTTTGCAACATCAGATTTAAATGATTTATATCGTCGTGTAATTATCCGTAACAATCGTTTGAAACGATTAATGGAAATCAAAGCGCCAGAAGTAATCTTACGTAATGAAAAACGTATGTTACAAGAAGCGGTTGATTCATTATTTGATAACACGCGTAAAGCATCTGCTGTAAAAGCTGATGGTAACCGTCCGTTAAAATCATTATCTGATTCATTAAAAGGTAAACAAGGTCGTTTCCGTCAAAACTTATTAGGTAAACGTGTAGATTATTCTGCTCGTTCTGTAATTGTTGTTGGACCAACACTTAAATTACACGAATGTGGTTTACCAAAAGATATGGCAGCTGAATTATACAAACCATTCGTAGTTCGTAAATTAATCGAGCGTGGAATTGTAAAAACAGTTAAATCGGCTAAGAAAATTATCGATAGAAAAGAGCCAGTTGTTTGGGATATTTTAGAAAATGTAATCAAAGGTCATCCAGTTTTATTAAACCGTGCCCCTACGTTACACCGTTTAGGTATCCAAGCATTCCAACCGAAATTAATCGAAGGTAAAGCAATTCGTTTACACCCATTAGTGTGTACTGCCTTCAATGCCGATTTCGATGGTGACCAGATGGCTGTTCACTTACCATTAGGACCAGAAGCTGTTTTAGAAGCACAATTATTAATGTTGGCTTCTCAAAATATTTTGAATCCTGCTAATGGTTCTCCAATTACTGTACCTTCTCAGGATATGGTTTTAGGTCTTTATTACATGACGAAAATTCGTCGTACAGACCACCAATTTACAGTAAAAGGTGAAGGATTAACTTTCTATTCAGATGAAGAAGTGCAAATTGCATACAACGAAGGAGCTGTTGACTTAAACGCGCCAATTCGTGTAAAAGGAACAATTCGTGTAGGGGAAGAGTTAGTAGAAAATCAATTAATTGAAACTTCAGTAGGACGTGTGTTATTCAACCAAATCGTTCCGAAACAAGTAGGTTATATTAATGAAGTATTAACGAAAAAATCGTTACGTACAATTATTAATAAAATCATCAAGATTACAGATTTCCCTACAACGGCTGCTTTCTTAGATGATATGAAACAATTAGGATACCGTAATGCCTTCGAGGGTGGTTTATCATTCTCATTAGGAGATATCTTAATCCCAGAACAAAAGAAAGACCTTATCTCAGGTGCGATCAACCAAGTTGAGAACATTAAGATGAACTATAACATGGGTCTTATTACAAATAACGAACGTTACAACCAAGTTATTGATGTTTGGACAACAACAAACGCAACATTAACAGAAATTGTAATGAAACGTATGACAGAAGATCAACAAGGATTTAACTCTGTATTCATGATGCTTGATTCTGGAGCGCGTGGATCTAAAGAGCAAATTCGTCAGTTATCAGGTATGCGTGGATTGATGGCTAAACCTCAAAAAGCTGGTTCTACTGGTGGGGATATCATCGAAAACCCAATTATCTCTAACTTCCGTGAAGGTCTGTCTATCTTAGAGTACTTTATTTCTTCGCACGGTGCGCGTAAAGGTCTTGCCGATACTGCCTTAAAAACTGCCGATGCTGGATACTTGACTCGTCGTTTAGTTGACGTTGCACAAGACGTTATCGTAATGCACGAAGATTGTGGTACATTAAGAGGTTTAGAAGTATCTGCTCTTAAGAAAAAAGAAGAAATTATCGAAAGTTTATCTTCTCGTGTATTAGGTCGTACTTCATTAAATGATATTTACAATCCAGATAATGGTGAGTTAATCATTGCTGCTGGTAACATTATCACAGAAGATATTGGTGAAGCTTTAGAAGCTGCAGGTATCGAAAATGTAGAAGTTCGTTCTCCATTAACTTGTGAAGCGAAAACTGGAATTTGTGCTAAATGTTACGGACGTAACTTAGCTACAGGTAAAGGTGTTCAGAAAGGTGAATCAGTTGGTGTAGTTGCTGCACAATCTATTGGTGAGCCTGGTACACAGTTAACATTACGTACTTTCCACGTTGGGGGTACTGCAGGTAACGTTTCTGAGCAAAATACAGTTAATGCTAAAGTTGACGGTACAGTTGAGTTTGATGACTTACGTACTGTTGAATCGACAGATGATGCAGGTAACAAAGTAGATACAGTTGTTTCTCGTTCTACAGAGATGAAAGTGATTGACGATTTAGGAAACGTTCGTCAACAAACTAACATCGCTTATGGTACTATCTTATCTGTTAAAAACGGAGCTAAAGTTCAAAAAGGTCAAGAGATTGCAAGTTGGGACCCTTATAACGGGGTTATCATTGCGGAATCTACTGGTAAAATCGAGTACGAACAATTAGAGCAAGGAGTAACTTTCCAAATTGAAATCGATGAGCAAACAGGATTCCAAGAAAAAGTTATTTCTGAATCACGTAATAAAAAATTAGTTCCAGCGTTAAGAGTTATCACAATTGATGGTGAAGAAAAAACATACAACTTACCAGTAGGTGCACACTTAATGGTAAATGATGGTGAAAAAATTAATGCAGGTAAAATCTTAGTTAAGATTCCTCGTAAGTCAGCTAAATCTGGCGATATTACAGGAGGTTTACCTCGTATTACAGAGTTGTTAGAGGCTCGTAATCCATCTAATCCAGCAGTTGTTTGTGAAATGGATGGAGTTGTTTCTTTTGGTAAAATAAAACGTGGTAACCGTGAAATCATCGTTGAATCTAAAAATGGTGAAATCCGTCGTTACTTAGTTAAATTATCAGCACAGATCTTAGTTCAAGAAAATGACTTCGTACGTGCAGGTGAGCCTTTATCAGATGGAGCAATTACACCAGAAGATATTTTAAGAATCTTAGGGCCAACAGCGGTTCAAGAATACTTAGTAAACGAGATTCAAGATGTATACCGTTTACAAGGGGTAAAAATTGATGACAAACACTTCGAAATTATCGTACGTCAAATGTTACGTAAAGTTCGTATTGTAGACTCAGGAGATTCAAGATTCTTAGAAGATAGTTTAGAGCACAAAGACGATTTCATGCAAGAAAACGATCGTTTATTTGGAATGAAAGTCGTAGAAGATGCTGGTGATTCTGACACATTAAGTCCAGGACAAATCATCACAGTTCGCGAATTACGTGACGAAAACTCTAAATTAAAACGTGAAGACAAAAACTTAGTGACAGCTCGTGAGGCTTTACCTGCAACAGCAGAAGCCGTTTTACAAGGTATTACAAGAGCATCTTTACAAACTAAATCTTTCATGTCTGCGGCATCGTTCCAGGAAACTACAAAAGTTCTTAACGAAGCAGCTGTAGCTGGTAAAGTAGACGGTTTAGTAGGATTAAAAGAAAACGTTATTGTTGGACACTTAATTCCTGCCGGAACTGGATTAAAAGAGTATCAAAACATCATCGTAGGATCTAACCGTGAATACGAGGAATTAATAAACGCAAAACAAGAATTATAATGTCAGAAAATCAACAAAACGAAGGATTAAACATTGAGTTAAACGAATTAGTAGCTCAAGGTGTTTATGCTACAGGAGCAATCATCAACCACTCACCATCTGAGTTCGTTGTAGATTTCGTTCAATTTTTACCAGGTGCTAGACCATCAGTAAAATCAAGAATTATTTTGTCTCCATTACAAGCAAAACAATTATCTCAATCGTTAGCAGAAAACGTAACTAACTTTGAGAAAAGCTTTGGTGAAATCAAAGAACCTCAAGTAAACAACGGTACTGCAACTTACGAAGCTTAAGAATCATTCTTAATATTTCAAAAAGTCCCTCAATCTTAGATTGGGGGATTTTTTTATGTAATCAAAACTATCAAATCATTAAAAATAATCTTATAAAAGTTAGATCAATTATTAAATTGATAATTATTTATGATATTAATGCGAATAATTTAAAAATAAAAAGCATTAATCTTTTTAACAGTATTTTTTTGAATCGAAAAAATGTTTAGATTTGTATTTAGCAAATAACACAAGAATGTCTGACTATAAATTAATTCTACCTTCTATGGGAGAAGGTGTAATGGAAGCTACTGTAACAAATTGGATCAAAAATATTGGCGATTCGATTAGTGAAGATGAATCGGTTGTAGAAATCGCAACAGATAAAGTAGATTCTGATGTTCCTTCGCCAGTTGCAGGAGTTTTAAAAGAAATCTTAGTTCCAGTAGACAAAATTGCAAAAGTAGGTGAGCCTATCGCAATTTTGTCTGTTGATAGAGTTGTAGAACAAGCTGATTCGGTAGAAGAAGTAGATACAAATAGCGATCAGGAAATTGCTGATGCAGCAAAATCTATCGAAGCTGAAGTTGCAACAATCAAAACTGAAACGCTTATTACTTCGTCAGATGATAAATTTTATTCTCCTTTAGTAAAATCTATTGCGAAAGAAGAAGGTGTTTCTCAGGCTGAGTTAGATCAAATTTTAGGTTCAGGAAAAGACGGACGTGTAACGAAAGATGATATTTTGGATTTCGTTAAAAATAGAGGAAATCAACCAGCGAAAACAGTTGTTACGACTTCTGTTGCTGCACCAGTTGCTCAACCTCAAGCACCGCAAGTGCAATCTGCGCCAATTTCTGTTGGTGAAGGAGACGAAATTATCGAAATGGATAGAATGCGTAAAATTATTGCGCAAAATATGCTACAAGCAAAACAAATTGCTCCTCACGTAACGTCTTTCGTAGAAGTTGATATGACGAATATTGTGTTGTGGAGAGATAAAAATAAAAATGAATTTCAGAAAAAACATGGTGAGAAAATTACCTTCATGCCAATTTTTATCGAAGCTGTAGCAAAAGCAATTCAAGATTTCCCAATGATTAATGCTTCGGTTGATGGAGATAAAATTATTAAGAAGAAAAATATCAATATTGGAATGGCGGCTGCTTTACCAAGTGGAAATTTAATTGTTCCTGTTATCAAAAATGCAGATCAATTTAATTTAGCGGGGTTAGCTTCTCAGGTTAATGATTTAGCAAATCGTGCGCGTAATAATAAATTGAAACCAGCAGAAATACAGGGAGGAACGTATACAATTACAAATATTGGTTCTTTCGGAAATACATTAGGAACGCCAATTATTCCTCAACCTCAAGTAGCTATTTTGGCTGTTGGTGCAATTGTGAAAAAACCTGCTGTTATCGAAACTCCGCAAGGAGATATGATTGCAATTCGTCATAAAATGTACTTATCTCATGCTTACGATCACCGTGTTGTGGATGGAGCTTTAGGAGGTATGTTTGTAAAACGTGTTGCCGAATATCTAGAGGCTTTCGATATGAATACGCCTGTGTAAGAGTAAAATAATACTAGATATAAAAAATCCAACTAATTTTAGTTGGATTTTTTTCGTTTAAATTTATAAGTAAGCATTACACCGCCTTTGTAAAGCAGCCACTCCCCACTTTTATTAAATGATTGCGCAGAATCATATCGTCCCAAATTAGGAGAATCTTCTTTATAATATCCTTTGTAATTTCCTTGAGAGTGTCCTCCACCAACAAAAACATCTAATCCCCAATGTTCGTTAATTTTTACTTGATAACCTATTGTAGCTCCTGTTAAGATTGCTACTCCACGTTGATATTTATCAGTGTTCCAATAATTCCATTTTTGAATATCAAAGAAACCAACTCCAATGTTTGGACCTATATAAAATTTACTAAAAGATTTATCAAAGTAATATCTACCTTCACCAAAAGCCATATACATTTGTAAATGATTACCTGCAAATGATTTCCAAGGAGAGATAAAACCGTCAGCTTGTAAAGTTATTCTATCTGTGATTGCATGTTCAACACCAAGATTTACCATTGCAAGTGGCATTGTTAACGCATTAACTTTTATTTGTGTTTCTCCTTTTTGAGCAAAGATTGTGGCGGGAAATAACAACCAAATTAATTTATTCATTCGTAATTTTTATCAGTTTGCGAAGCTAAGGTAAAAAAAAAGGTTTATTTAGATATTAATTCAAGCTTTTTTATAACTTTACTTAACATTTAATATATTATGGCACCAATCATATCAATCCTAATAATATTTTTGATTTTCGGAATTTTTGTTTCGATATTCTTTGTTATTGCCGTATCTGATGCGAAAGTCAGAGAGAAAAATGAACAACATACGCTGAAAAGTTTACCAGATCAGGTAGATCTAAAGGCTGTTGTACGTTATAATATTGGGCGTCCGCAAGGTAGATTTCTTAAAATGAAATCTTTTCAAGGAAGTGGTGTGTTGTATGCGCAAGGAGAACAATTAATCTTCAAAGATATTTTGGGTAATGAAGATCATATTTTTGATTTGAAAACATGCAAATTATCTTGGGTTGAGAACAAAATAAATGGGATTACAAATGCTTTTAAAGTAGCAGATCACGAAGCTATCATCTTCTTTTATATTGATAAAGGTGTCTTTATTTTTAATGCAATTGAAGAAAATGCGTCGACTTCAGATTTATATATTCGTTTGAAAGAATTGCGTAAAAGTATTAGAAATGCTAAAAAAGCTGAGTCGGCAAGTGAATAGTTAATCCAGCTCGGAAACCGCTCATATCTTTAAAATCCTTATTTTCTCTAAACTCGAAAGAATAGCCAGCATTTAACTCTACAATGCTCAAAACTGCGATACCAGCTTTTGGAGTAATTGTCCACGGAGAAACTTCAGTACGGATAACATAAAAAGCAGAGTTAAAGTTAGAGCTATATGGATCACCAGTATTGTTGCGAAAATTGAACATATATCCAGCTCCAACTTCTGGAATTACACGAAATTTGTCTTTCATATAACCCAAATTAGCATTGGCGCTAAACGTCAAAATATTGTTATTATCTTGTACTAAGAACAAATCTGTTCCAACTTTTCCGTAATTTCCGTTCCAATATTCATAACCAAGATTAATTGTAAAATAATCGGATAAATTTTGTTGTGCTTTCGCTTGAAAACTAATGATAAAAACAAAGATTGCGATGAACTTTTTCATGTGATAAAATTAATGAATTATTTAGCTTTCTCCCAAAAAATAAATTTTCATCATCATTAATGATTTTTTATTTCAAATTGAAAGGTATATTTACTCCAATTGAAAATTGAAAACCTTTGATAGGTTTAAAACTATCTTTTTCATTAATCTTAAAACCATATCCAAAACCAAAATCTACAAAAGAAGCTAATGAAATACCAGCTTTTGGAGTAATTGTATAAGGTGTAAATTCACTTTCTACAAATGGAAAAATATACATCAACTGGCTCGCGGCAACATATCCTGTAATGCCAACTTCAGGAATTACGTGAAAATTATCTCGCATATATCCCATATTAGCATTTGCGTATAATTTAAAATCAACCATATTATCACCTAAGCCGAAAAGAAAAAATAAACCTGCTTTACCAAAGTTTCCAGATTGATTAGAGTTGCTTAAGGTTGGTCCCCATAGAACTTCTTTTGGATAAGAAAAAGAACTAAACAAAAGAAAGAGTGAAAGAATAATTATTTTTAATAAACATGGGATAGTTTTTCGTTAAACAATTTTAATGTAAAGATAAATAGCTACAACTTATCTTGTTGTAGCTATTTATAATGATTTATTAAAATTTAAAATCGACTCAAAATTTTAATCCATCGTGAATCCTTTTGTATAGATTCGTCCGTAATAATCTGCAAATTTAATTGACACGCGACCTTTATAATTTTTTAAGATTTTTTCGATATCGTCTTGTGAACTTACATTTTTATCATTGATTGATAAGATGATAAATTCTTCTTGAACACCTGCTGCCGCTAATTTTCCTGCATTATCTAGATGTTTTACCATCACACCATAATTAATTCCGAAACTATCTTTTTGACGTTCTGTTAATGGCTCAAATTCTGCTCCAAGAACTTCAGTTGGCGTTAAGTCAGATTTGCTTCTCACTTTAGTGCTTCCTTTAGCATCTTTCAATGTAATGTTGTATGTTTTCTCAGAGTTTCCACGTCTTACAGTAAGCGCAACATTGTCACCAGGACGTTTGCTTCCTACGATGAACGATAACGAAGAGAAAGATGTAATTGGTTTTCCATCTACAGCTGTAATAATATCGCCTTCTTCGATTCCAGAATCAATTGCAGACCCTTTCGCTACCAATTCAGTTACCATTACTCCATTATCGGTTTTAATATTTTTCTTGAATTGCTTGTTGTATTGTTTTACAGCATCTTCATTCGATAAATCAAAACCTTTGATACCTAAATATCCACGTTGTACAATTCCGTACGATTTGATATCCTCCACAACTTTTTTCACCAAGTTTGCAGGGACAGCAAATCCGTAACCAGAATAAGCTCCTGTTGGTGAAGAAATAGCTGTATTAATACCAATTAAATCTCCGTTTGCATTTACCAAAGCACCACCAGAGTTTCCTGGATTAATCGCTGCATCGGTTTGAATAAACGATTCGATTGGTGATTCAGAATTTTTACCTAAAATATTAATGCTACGACCTTTTGCCGAAACAATACCTGCTGTAACAGTAGAAGTCAAACCAAATGGATTCCCAACTGCTAACACCCAATCTCCAACATTAATCGCATCAGAATCGACAAATTTTGTGAATGGTAAACCTTTTTCACTAATTTTCAATAAGGCAATATCTGTACTTGGATCAGTTCCAACTAATTCAGCAATATAACTTTTTTGATTATTCAAAGTCACTTCAATTTTAGAAGCACCTTGTATCACGTGATTATTTGTAACAATGTAACCATCTTGTGAAATAATTACACCAGAACCCATTCCAGATGGTTGATCTTGATCTGGTTGCTGTTGTCTTCCTCTTTGTTGTTGTTCTGGTTGCCCGAAAAAGAAATCAAAAGGATCAAAGAATTGCTGTTGTTGTTGCTGTCTTTGATTCGAATAATTTTTGATACTCACAACTGTATGTACAGCTTTATTAGATGCTTGCACAAAGTTTGGCGCATCGTAATTGTAATTTCCTTTATAATCTACAAATTCAAAGTCTCCATTTTTCTGATTACTTGCATTTGTAATAAATGGATTACTTCCATTTTCGTTCATCAAATAAAAACCTCCCATAGTTGTCATAGAGCTCACTAATCCAACTAATAAGTATCCTGTATATTTTTTCATCTTTAATTATATAAGTTTTTAATGTTTTTAGATTAAATCAAATTTAAGACCAAAATTTTAACATTTCAAACCGTTTAACGCATGTTAACACTATATTATAAATCTTTTATAACATTAGTTAAGAGTGACAAAAATGTCTTTACTTTGTTTAAAATTAAAGAAGTTGAAATTAAAATTTTATAAATATCAAGGAGCTGGGAATGACTTTGTCATGATTGATGATCGAGAAAAAACGTTTCCAATCTCTACAGAATTGATTAATAGGCTATGTGATCGTAATTTTGGTATAGGAGCTGATGGTTTGATTTTGTTACAAAATGATGAAAATTCAGACTTCAGAATGGTGTATTTCAATTCGGATGGAAACGAAAGTACAATGTGCGGAAACGGAGGACGTTGTATTATTCGATTTGCAAATGATTTGGATGTTGCCAATGACAAAATGACATTTAATGCGATTGATGGTTTGCATCATGGTATCGTAGATCAAGAAGTTATTCGTTTACAGATGATTGATGTAAATGAAGTAGAAGATCACGACAAATATTTATTTATGAACACAGGTTCCCCGCATCACGTAGAATTTGTGGAGAATTTGAAAGATATTAATGTCTACAAAAAAGGAAAAGCAATTCGTAATGGTGCGCCTTATTTTGAGAAAGGTTCTAACGTAAATTTTGTTGAAGTTATGCCAGATAATAGTCTTGCAATTCGTACGTATGAGCGTGGAGTAGAGGACGAAACCTTGGCTTGTGGAACAGGAATTACGGCAGCTGCGATTTCTGCTTATGTCAAAAATTTGGTAGACAAAAAAGATATCAAAGTAAAAGCAATGGGTGGAGATTTATCTGTAAATTTTGAAGAAAATAATCATAACTTTGTCAATGTTTGGTTAAATGGACCAGCAGTAAAAGTTTTTGAAGGTGAAATTGAAATTTAATTCAATCCAATGAAAAAATTAAATTTAGTATTAATATTAATCTGTTCATTCGCATTTGTAGGATGTACATTTATAGACGGTTTCAAAGGGAATGCAACCAAAGATGGTTATATCTATATTTCTCGTGGAGCTAAATTTGAACAAGTTTTAGATTCTTTAAAACCATTTTTGAAGGATGTAAAATTGTTCAAACAATATGCAGAAGATGCAGATTATCCAGCAACGATAAAATCTGGAAAATATAAAATATCAAGCTCAGATTCTAACCGCGATATTATTGATCGTTTGCAAGGGGGAGAGCAAGAAGAAGTGAAGCTTCGTATCAAAAATGAGCCAACAATTTATCATTTGGCGGGTTCAGTTTCCAAACAAATTGATATGGACTCTATCGAAGTTTTGACAGCTATTCGCGATTTTGTGAAAGAAAAAAACGATACAACGTTAAACGACGAAACAGTTAAACAATATTTTATTCCAGAAACGTATTTCGTGTATTGGGGATTAACACCAGAAAAGTTTGTGGACAAAATGGTGGCGCAGCACGACAAAGTGTGGAATGCAGATCGTTTGGCAAAAGCAAAAGCGCTCAACATGACACCTTTGCAAGTGACAACTTTGGCGTCTATTGTACAGTTGGAATCATCTGATAATATGGATGAACAACAAAAAGTTGCACGTGCATATATGAATCGTTTGGCGAAAGATATGCGTTTAGAAGCCGATCCAACATCTATTTATGCGTACAAAATGGAAAATGGTTGGGATCAAAAAGTACAACGTGTGTACAAAAAATGGACGTGGTCTTCGAATGCGTACAACACATATCGTAACAAAGGTTTGCCACCAGCACCAATTTGTTTACCAAATTTAGGAGCAATTGATGCGGTTTTATCACCAGCAAATCACGATTTTATTTTCTTTGTTGCAGATCCTAAAAAACCAGGTTACCACATTTATACCAATGATTATCAGGAACATTTGAAAAATGCTGAGAATTATAGAAATTGGTTAAAAGAGAATAATATCAAATAGTTGTATCTTTAGCTAAACCAATTTTAGCTATGTTACAACCAAATTATACAAAAAGAGAATTCCTAAAACTGCTTGGTACAGGTAGTTTAGGAATTTTTTTTATGTCTTTTTATTCGTTTGATGATTTTTTGGATGATGATTTAATAATCTTGACAAAAGATGATGCAAAATATGATCAATACCGAAAATCATTCAACAAAAGAATTGAGAAGTTTCCGAAAATTATAGCAGTTTGTAAATCTGAAACTGGAATAAAAAAAGCAATTGCATTAGCAAACGAAAAGAAACTAAAAATTGCCATTCGAAGTGGAGGACATAGTTTTGAAGGTTTTTCGAATGTTGATAACGGATTGTTGATTCATCTTGGATTGATGAACAAAATTACGTGGTTGCAAGAAAATAAAGTGAAATTACAACCAGCTTGTTTGTTGCAGGAAATTTATGCGAATTTTTTACCTAAGAAAAGAATTATTCCAGCTGGTTCGTGTGGAACTGTCGCTATTGGAGGTTTGACTTTGGGCGGTGGTTATGGTTTTTTTAGTCGAAAATATGGTTTGACCTGTGATAATCTGCTTCGTGTAAAAATGATCGATTACAAAGGAAATACAATAGACTCTGATAAAGATCCAGATTTACTTTGGGCGTGTAAAGGAGGCGGAAATGGAAATTTTGGAGTTGTGACGGAATTACATTTCAAAACTTATCCAGCACCACAATCTTTCAGTGGATATCGCATGAAGTTTAATAATTTAACTTCTGATAAATTTGTCAAATTAATTCGGCTTTGGTTTCAAACAACGGAAAAGTTACCGAACGAAGCTTTTTCTGCTTTTGTGTTGAATGGAAAATTTTTAACGATTTTATTTACCAATTTTGCAACAAATCAAACTGATTTTGAGAAAACATTTTCGAGTTTAATTCCACTAGCGAATGATTACAAACCGATGAAAAATAGAAATCTGGCCACTGCGCTCAAAAATTATTATGGTGTAACAGAACCAATTTATTTCAAAAATTCTTCAGCTGGTTTGTACACAGGAATTGAAGATATAGAAAAAGGTTTGGAAGATATTTTTGCAAAAGTTGTTGCTTCTAAAGGAATGATTTATCAGATCAATACTTTGGGAGGAAAAATAAATGAAGTCAAAGTTTCAGATTCTGCTTATCCGCATCGTGATATTAATTATTTAAGCGAATTACAAGCATATTGGGATTTACCTTCGCAAGAAAAAAAGTTGACAAAATCATTTGAAGAAGTGCAACAATTGTTAAGAAATCTTGGAAATGTAAAACAATACCGAAATTATCCAGATATCAATTTTCCTGATGCAAATAATGCTTATTTCGGAAATAATTTACTTCGTTTGCAAAAGTTGAAAAAGAAATATGATCCGAATAATTTGTTTGATTATCCACAAGTGATTAAATAGTAAAAGCCCTTCAATTGAAGGGCTTTTACTATTTAATTCATTTATTTTAGAACTTATATCGTAAACTCACGATAAAATACCTTCCCAAAACATTTTTAGTTGTAGTCGATATGTAGTTATCATTAAATCCATTCGAAACAATTACGTTATTTCCTAATAAGTTTCCACCTGTAAGAGTTAAATAAGTTTTCTTCGCAATATTATATCGTGCAGAAGCATTCCATTCTTTTGCTGTGTTTATTTCTACTCCATCGCGGTATTGTAAACGATAAGAGAAATCGGTCTGAACTAATAATTTACTTGTAGCGGACCAAGCAGCTTCTCCATATGGACGCCAGTTCGTAAATTTCTGTTCAGATAATGATTGATATTTACTTAGGTTTAAATTAACCCCAGCCTTCAATTCAAATTTCTTTTTGAATGTAAATGAGTTCTCTAAATTATAAGTTTGATTAAAACTCTTGTTGTTAACATTGTTTAATTTATCATTTGTTACAACACCATTTTTGTATTCAATATTTCGTGTAATGGTATAATAATTAGAAGTAGAAATATTACCTGTTAATCGTGCATTGTACCATTTAGCAAAACGTTTCCCAATCATGAAATATCCTGAATAAGTTTCTTGATTATTACCAGAATTAATTAAGGTATTGAATTGATAGTTATTTACAATTGTATCGTTTCCTGAGATGATAAAATCACGGTTTAAAACAGATTGTGTTTGTATACTTTTTTCTTGTAATGTATAACTCAAATTCGCAAAAATATTAAAAAATGTGAATGAGTTAAAATGACTAAAATTAAGACTTGCTGTATGTGTCAAAGCTTGTCTTAAGTTTCTATTTCCATAGAAAATCGATTGATAACTTTGAATTGTGTAAGAATCATTAAAATCTTTTGTGTACGGATAGCTATAGTTTTGTGTATAACTAGCGCGAACACTTGTTGCATTGTTAAACTTGTATTGCAAATTCAAATGAGGTAAAAATTTTGTTTCCGAACGATTTAATTTTTCACCATCTTGGTATTTAGATTTTTCATTAAAAAATGAAATTCCTGCTCCTGCATCTACTTGAAAGTTTCCTAATTTTTTTGTCAACGTTACATCAGCAAAAGACTCGTTGTAATCTAGATCTGTATTACTGATTAATAAATTATTATTCATTAATTTCTGAAAATCATAGATTTTATTCTCAAAATCTTGTGTACTAAAATTTGTTCCAACTTTTACTTTAAGGTTAGATGTATTTGTCAACAAATGATTATAGATTCCATATAATTGAACAGTATTCAAAACAAAGTTTTGATCTTGATTGATATTATATTGATTATTTACTTGAGATAAATTCTTGAACAAATTAAAAGATGAGAACGGATTTGCTGTTGATAAAACATTGTAATCTGGCGTATCTTTTTGATATTGATGACGGAAATATAAACCAACATTATCATCGCGCCCAACTTTACGGATGTAAGATAAAGTTTGTGATAAAGAATAATTCTTCTGTTCAGAATTTACATTTCTAAAGCTATTTTTTTGATCATTATAATAGCTATCAACCAATTGCTCGTTTTCGCTATCTAAATAATTAAAGTTTAAGCGATATTTAATTTGTCCTTTATCATTCGGATTATAATCTAAACGCAAACGCGACATTCCCATCAAAATATTGCTCTTATTTTGTTCTTGATCGACAGTTGTATAAGGCGTTTCGATGTTGTTGTAATAACGCTCAGATTTAGAATTGTAACGAATATTATTGGTATTAAGTAAACCAAAACCAGAGATTTTTAATTTCTTATTTGGTTCAACACCAAAATGCACAGCACCATTATAGGTATTCATACTCGGCGCATCATTTTTTGTCATTAAGTTTAGATTGTTCGAATTTCCTCTTAATGAATAAATACTTCCTTCAGAATTAAATTCAGAATATCCACCAAAGAAGCTCATATAATCATCTTGATCAAAAACTTGTTTCCCGAATGTATTAAAATCATTGATTAAAGTACCGTCCGTTTTTTCTGAGAAATAGAAAATCTTTGCTTGTGCATCTGTATGTTTATCCGCATCTCCACCTAACGTCACATTACCAAATGCAAGACGTTTCATATCATCTTTTAGTTCGATGTTTAACGAGAATTGTTCGTCATCTTCTTGTAAGGAAGAAGCAAACGGATTTGATTTGAACTTAGTATTTAATTGAATTTTAGAAACTGCATCCGAAGGTAAATTTTTGTTCAATAATTTTTCGTTACCACCCAAAACTTCACGTCCACCAACTGTTACTTGCGACATAGGTTTACCTTTGTACATTACCTTTCCATTTTGAACTTCAATTCCAGGTAATTTTTTAAGGATATCTTCTAATGTTTCCTCATTTCCAACTTTGAAAGAATCTGCATCAAACTCAATTGTATCACCTTTTACTTTGATCGCTTGTTGAGCTTTTACAATTGTTTCTTTTAAAGAAATTTCTTTTCCTTGTTTAAGCTTTATTTTTTTGTTGACATTTTCAGTCAAATCAACATTTTCAACATATGTTTCGTAACCAGATTGCTCAATTTCGATATCATATTTTTGTCCACAAGGTAATTTGAATTCAAATTCACCCATATTACTTGTAAAAACAAAACCTTTTCCTTCGTTTTTACTATCAAAAATAGAGACAGAAGCATCTGTAACAGGAATTCCAGCATCATTTGCAACAGATCCTTTTAATTTACATTCTTGTCCAAATGAGATTTGAGCAGCAGAAGTAAATAAAATTAGATAGAGTAATTTCTTCATATGTATTTTTTAGTTGATGACTCAAAATAGAGTTTTTTGTAAAACACATCTGTTTATGTGTTAAAAACAGATGCGTTTTATATTTTGTTTGATGAATTATTGGGTGTCTACACCGCTATTCATTTGTTCTTGCATTTTTTTCTGAAAATCTTGAATAAATTGTATATATTGTTTTTCGTTCATTACTTCACCTTTTGTTGGTAATGTTACTTTTAATTCTTTATCCGAAATTTTTAAATCTTTTAAGGTATAAATCATTTCAGTTCCTTTTACTTTAAAATTCGCTTTGATGATAAATCCTGGTAATCCAGCAAATGAATAAGGACCATCTTTTACAGGGATAGAAGGGGCAAACCATGCTGTAACAGGAATAGAGTCTAACATTACACCTTCTGCTTTTGTAACTTGATAACCTGCGATATCTATTTTTTCACGAGAAATTTTCCATTTAAAATCTGGAATTTGATCTTTGATTAATATCTGTTTTACACCAAAATCAACTTCTTTATAGTACATATTTGGTGTTGCAGTAAAATCCTTGTAAGTTGGTTTGTTATCCATTGCTGTTATTTGTTGCGCAATAAATCCTAAACCACCTTGTCCATTATTTACTTTTTGTTCTAAAGTAAAGGTTGATTGTTTACCATTATATTTATAAAAATATGTCATGAAAATTCCTGCATCAATTTCAGCTTTTAACATTGGTCCAAACTGAGATTTATATTGAGAAGGAATCTCCTTCATAGTTTGTTCGTAATCAACTTTTATTTCGCAAACATAAGTTGCGTCTATATTTTGTGTTTTATTGTCTTGCGCGATAGAAATTGTTGTTGTGATAATTCCTAAGGCAAATGTTAAGATTGCTTTTCTCATAATTGTTGTATTTGTCTAATTAGTCTGCTTTTGTTGACTAATGTTACAGATATTTGCTTAAATTATTCTAAAAATAAAATGTCATTCAAAAAGTTAAGGATTTTCAAATGACATTTTTATCTAGCAATTTATTATTTTTTTATAATAAATACGTCGAGACATTTCCTCCTTTTTTGATAAAATCTTCTTTCAATTCATCAAAAAGTTCTTGGTTAATAGCCTTTGTTGTTCCTTCTAAAATATATGTTGTATATCCCAATTCTAAAGCATCTTTTGCTGTATAATACACACAATAATCAGCTGCTAAACCGCAAATGTATACACTCGTTACATTATGATCTTTCAAAAATCCATTTAGCCCTGTTGGATTCTTTTTATTCACATCAAAAAAAGCACTATACGAATCAACTTCTGGATTCATACCTTTTCGGATGATTGCACTTATTTTATTTTGCTTGATATCTTTGTGTATTTCTGCTCCTTTAGTGCCTTGTACACAATGATCTGGCCACAAAACTTGACGATTTCCACCTAATTCGATTACATCAAAAGGTTGTTTATCTGTGTGTTGCGAAGCAAAACTTTTGTGATTTGCTGGATGCCAATCTTGCGTTGCCACAACAACATCATACTTTTCTTGCAATTTATTTATGCGTTCGATAATTTTATCTCCATCATTCACAGCTAACGAACCTCCTGGTAAAAAATCGTATTGCATATCTACGATGATTAAAGCTTTCATAGTATTTTATTTCTTAAGATTAATTTAGAATTAAATATAAGTTTTATAATATGAAATTGAACCAATTTTTATGAAAATTAATCGAATTTTAAGAAACCTTAATCTCGTTTATTTACGCCAGAATTTCTCATTTCTTCGAAACGTGAGCGTTGTTCTTGCATCAATTTATCAAATTCTGTTTGAGAAATAGCACCTTTATCTTTTGGTTTTTCGATTGGTTTTGTATTTGTTGATGTTTTGATATCTGTCAAAGAAATAATTTTAGAACCTTTAAACATTCCTCTGTTAATCTCTGTTTGTACTTCTGCGATTAAACCTGGTAATCCCCAATAATTTTCTGGACCAGTTTTATATTTCAAAGTTGGAATGTACCAAACTGTTGTCTGAACGCTATCAATAATAGCAGTTGCTTTTTTGGCTTCGTTTCCTAAAATTGTTTTCGTTTCACGCGTTAATTTCCAATCAAAATTTTGCAAAGAATCTTTCACAACATAACTTTTCCCCATCATGTTTTGCTCTTTTAAAAGCAAATGATTTGTACTATTTTTATAAATATTATCTCCATTCATCGACATCATTCGCATTCCGCCTCCACGTGGACCCCTTATTCCTTGACTTTGATCGTTTGATATTTTTTCAACCATTTTATACAAAGATTCATCTCCCAAAATAGTCAACTTAGCTTCTTGCGGCTCCTGAATATTTTTCTTGAATTGCTCTTGCATTTCTTTTGGCATCGTACGTCCATTGCCACCTCCCGGAGGTTGAAACGTAAAATCGTCTGGCAAAATAATACGCGTTGTGTACGAAATTTCTACTTTTTCTTGTTGCGCAAAGGCAGAAAAACTAAATAGAAAAATAAAAACTGAAATTATTTTTTTCATTTTAAATGTGATTATAGCTCTTAGACAAGAAATAGTATAAAATGTTTAATGAGTAATTAAAAAAATTAATCTTTTTTATCAATAGTTTCTGAGCGCATCGATTTGAATCGTTCCATTTGCTTATCAGATAATTCTTTGAATTCTTTCTCTGTAATTACATTTTTTTCTTTTGGCTTTTCTATCGGTTTCATATCTGGAACTTCTTTAACTTCTGTAGCTTTTATAGTTACATTTCCAAAAGATTTTTTATCAGATTTTGAAGTGTTGATAATTTCCATTTCTAAAATCAATCCAGGTAAACCATTGTACATAGAAGGTCCGTCTTTGACAGCGATACTCGGAGTATACCAAGCAACAACAGATTTTGTACTATCAATTACAGCTGTTGCTTTTTTGACATCAAAACCAATTATTTTTTTTGTTTCACGTGTCAATTGCCATTTGTATTCGGTTAGTTTATCTTTTATTAAATATGACTTATCCATTAAGTTGACACTTTTTGAATATTCTTTTGTTGACAAGTCTTTCAAAATTCCGTTTCCTCCACCAGAAAAACTAACAGATATAGAAAAACCTCCACCTCCTTGTCCATTACTTAATTTTTCGACCTTTTTATAAGTTGATGTATTGTCATAAATAGTCAACGTATAATCTTTTGGTTCAGACATACTTTTAAACATATTATCGTAAAAATCTTTTGGTAAATTAACTGAACCAGAAGTTTCAACTTTCATGTTTTTCTTTAACTCATCTACATTAATATCAGTAGTTTCTTGATAATTCACTTCAAGTTTTTGTGCAAAAGAAGTTGTTAGAAAAGAACATAATGTAAAGATTGTCAATATTTTTTTCATTGTAGTTTGATTTGTTCTACAATGATAGTAAAAGATTTTATTTCTACAATAATAGACTTAAAAAATTATAGAAATTTTAAGAAATGATTTAATATTTGAAGATAGATTATTTTAAATCCTTAAAGTACTGACGTTTTTGCACGAAATATTGAAATGGCAATAACTCTTTATCTGAATAATTTTTTATTTGATTTTGTTGACGCTTTTTATACATTTTTATAAAACCAAAATAAAAATGCATATGTGATAAGAAAACAGCCCAAACATGTGGAAGTCCTTGTTTGGGTAAAAAGGCAACAGCAGCAATTCCATCCATTGAAAGACGTGTGAAAAGCATCGGAAAAAGTTTGTTTGCAGGTAGATTTTTAAGCATCATCCACAAACTATTTCGGTAATTTAAATACCATTTTTTTGGATTGGATTTATCCAAAGTTGCACCGCCCAAATGATAAACAGTTGATTCTCCACAATAATAAATTTTTCGCCCAGCATTGTTTAACCGCCAACACAAATCGATTTCTTCCATATGTGCAAAGAATTCTTCATCAAAACCATTTTGATCAAAGAAATCTTTTTTTCGGATGAATAAACTTGCACCGGTTGCCCAAAAAATTTGTGCGGTATCGTTGTATTGCCCATTGTCTTTTTCTAAAGTTGAAAAAACACGTCCGCGACAAAATGGATAACCAAATTTATCAATGAAACCTCCTCCAGCACCCGCATATTCAAAATATTCTTTGTTTTTGTAGTCTAATATTTTGGGTTGAATTGCGGCGATATCAGGATTGTTGTCAAACAATTTTTCAATTGGTTCTATCCAATTTTCAGTTACTTCGACATCCGAATTTAATAAACAGAAATATTCTGCATCAATTTCTTTTAAACCTTCGTTATAGCCTTGTGCAAAACCATAATTTCCTTTGTTCTGAATGATTTTGACAGAAGGAAATTGAGTTGTCAACAATTCGATAGAGTTGTCAGTCGACGCATTATCAATTACATAAATTGTTGCGTTTTTAGAATTGTTAATAACCGAAGGTAAAAATTGAGGCAATAATTTTTCGCCATTCCAATTTAGGATTGCAATTGCTGTTTTCATGAATATTTAAAAATTACAAATCGGCATATTTCCAACGTTTGTGGCTCCAAAGCCAATTATCTGGATGTTGTTGAATAGTTTGTTCTAAATGATGAAAAAATTGATGAACAATTTCATTTTCTTCAAATTTATCTCGTTGAGGTTGTAGTCGAATAAAAGTTGTGTGATAATGACCGCGTTTTATTTTTTCGGTTTGACAAAAGACAACAGCCATATCTTTGCGGCGTGCAATTTTATCAAAACCATTAAATACGGGAGTTCTCTGATTGAGAAAATCAATAAAATAATGAACAGCCGATTGTTTTGGACTTTGATCTGCGACAAATAAATAGGCTAATTCTCCATCATTTGGAGCTTTCATCATAAAACGCAACACATCTTTCATGTCCAATGCTTTTGTTCCGAAACGCCCACGCATAGCGTTGATTTTATCGTTCCAAAATGGATTTCGAATTTTATGATAAACAGCTGCACTTTCTTTTGTTGGTAAATGTTTCACCGTTCCAATAAACCATTCCCAGTTAAAAATATGCCCACACATCAACATGACATCTCGTTTTTCAGTTTTTATTTCATTAAAAACGTCGAGATTAGAATATGTAAATCGTTTGTCCAATTCTTCTTGAGAAATAGAAAAACTTTTTAAAGTTTCGACCAAATAATCACAAAAATTTGCATAGAATTTTTTATGAATTGCTTTGATTTCTTCGTGAGATTTTTCAGGAAAAGAGTTTTCTAAATTTGTTCTAATGACACGTCTTCTATAACCAATAACCGTGTACAACAGAAAGAACAGAAAGTCCGAAAATCTGTATAAAACCGAAAGTGGTAAACGTGAAATTTGAAAAATTATGAAATAAAAAATGCTGTTCATTTAACAAACAAATAAGCGACAAATTTACGAATTAAATTTGTTCGTTGCTTGCCAAATTGCATCTTTCGGAACAGGAGCTACAATTGTCAATTCTTCTTTTTTGACAGGATGCTCAAACGTGATGCGATGCGCATGTAAACAAATGCTTCCATCAGGATTAGAACGTTTAGCGCCGTATTTCAAATCGCCTTTGATAGGACAACCAACTGAAGAAAGTTGCGCGCGAATTTGATGTGAACGACCTGTAAATAACTTCACTTCGACACAATGAAAAGTATCCAAAGCACCTAAATAGGTGTATTCTAAAATTGCTTTTTTAGCATCAGGCGTTGGTTTAGAATAAACAGTTGTTTTATTATTTTTTGGATTTTTCTTTAGATAATGTTCTAATCTTTCGAAGTCTTTTGACGGTTTACTTTGAACAATTGCACGGTAAACTTTGTCAATATTTCGTTTCTGAAACATTTCGTTCATTCGTGTTAACGCTTTCGAAGTTTTAGCAAAAATCAACACACCAGAAGTTGGACGATCCAAACGGTGCACCAACCCTAAGAAAACATTTCCAGGTTTGTTATCGCGTTCTTTTATATAGTTCTTCAGACTATCGATAAGCGGAATATCGCCTGTTTCGTCTCCTTGTGCTAATTCACCTGCTTTTTTGTTGATGATTAACAAATGATTATCTTCGAATAAAATTTTTGGATTCATGAGTGAGTTTTGAGTGGTGAGATAAAAGTTTTGAGTTAGAATTTCCTCAAGTTGTTATTGAAAAACTCACTACTCAAAACTTATTACTCATGACTTATTTAATATTGTTCATTCACATTTGGAAAGTCGCCCGATTTTACATCCAGAACATATTGTCCAATTGCTTGGTGAATTTGATCTTCTAAGTTTAAATATTTACGAACAAATTTTGGTTTGAATTCGTTGTTTAATCCCAACATATCATGTACAACTAAAACTTGACCGTCGCAACCTGCACCTGCACCAATTCCAATTGTAGGGATATTAACAGAGGCTGTTACTTTAGCAGCTAAATCAGCTGGAATTTTTTCCATTACTAATGAAAAACATCCTAATTCCTCTAATAATTTAGCATCGCTAATTAATTTTTCTGCTTCCGCATCTTCTTTTGCACGTACTTTATATGAACCAAATTGGTAAATAGATTGTGGTGTAAGACCTAAGTGTCCCATAACAGGAATACCAGCATTTACGATACGACGAATAGATTCTTCAATTTCTTTTCCACCTTCTAATTTGATCGCATGTGCACCAGATTCTTTCATGATTCGAACAGAAGACTCTAAGGCTTTTTGTGGATCAGATTGATAAGTTCCGAAAGGTAAATCAACCACAACCAAAGCACGTTTAGCTCCTCGAACGACACATTGAGCATGGTAAATCATTTGATCCAAAGTAATTGGTAAAGTAGTTTCGTGACCAGCCATTACATTCGCTGCAGAATCACCAACTAAAATAACTTCAGTTCCAGCCGCATCTACAAGCGAAGCGATTGTAAAATCGTAAGCCGTTAACATCGAAATTTTTTCTCCGGTAAATTTCATGTTACGCACAGTTTCGGTAGTGATACGTTTGATTTCTTTATTTACAGACATTACGTTTATATTTTTAACTTTTGTAAAGTTAATTTGAATATTAAGACAGAACTAATTTTGACTGATATTTTTTCCAGTTTGACAGATGAGGAATAAGATAAACGGTTAGTTAAAAATGAAATAACAATTTTCACAATTTTGTAAAAGTAAATATACTTGTCTATTTGCTCATTTTTAGTAAATTGGTGTTCGAATTGAGAGAATTTCACTAAATTTGTTCTCTTAAACTAATTTTAAATAACCATAAATGAAAATAGCAATAGTGGGGACAGGCTACGTTGGTCTGTCTAACGCAATTTTATTAGCTCAGCGTAATGAGGTAGTGGCGTTAGATGTTGTTCCAGAAAAGATTGCAATGCTCAATGCAAAAAAATCTCCAATTGAAGATAAAGAAATTATAGATTTTTTGCAGAATAAGGAGCTTAATTTTCTTGCGACTTTAGACAAAGAAACTGCGTATGCAAATGCAGAATATGTGGTTGTTGCAACGCCTACGGACTATGATCCAAAAACAAATTATTTTAATACATCAAGCGTAGAATCGGTTATAAAGGATGTCAAGCAATATAATCCGAATGCTGTAGTTATTATAAAATCAACTGTTCCGGTTGGTTTTGTTGAAGATTTAAAATCACGATTAGACTATCAAAATATTATTTTTTCTCCCGAATTTTTGCGAGAAGGAAAAGCTTTATACGACAATTTGTATCCATCAAGAATTATTATCGGTGAACAAAGTGAAAGAGCAGAAGTTTTTGCTAATTTGTTAAAAGAAGGAGCAATTAAGAAAGATATTCCGACATTGTTTACACATTCAACAGAAGCAGAAGCAATCAAATTATTTTCGAATACCTATTTAGCGTTGCGTGTCGCTTATTTTAATGAGTTAGATAGTTATGCACAAACATTCAACTTGGATAGTAAACAAATTATCGAAGGAGTTGGTTTGGATCCTCGTATCGGTTCGCATTATAACAATCCATCGTTTGGTTATGGAGGATATTGTTTGCCAAAAGATACGAAGCAATTATTGGCTAATTATGATGCAGTTCCGAATAATATTATTCAAGCAATTGTTGATGCAAACAGAACGCGAAAAGATTTTATTGCAGATTCTATCATTGCAAAAAATCCTAAAAAAGTTGGTGTTTACCGCTTAATTATGAAATCAGGTTCAGATAATTTTAGAGCATCAGCAATTCAAGGAGTAATGAAACGTATCAAAGCAAAAGGAATTGAAGTGGTGGTTTATGAACCAGTTCTGAAAGAAGATTCTTTCTTTGGATCGAAAGTGATGAATGATTTTGAAGCTTTTAAACAAGAATGTGATGTGATTATCTCGAATCGAAATGCACCTGAATTAGCTGACGTGAAAGAGAAAGTTTATACGCGCGATTTGTTTGGAAACGATTAAAAATAACAACTATAAAATACTATGAAAACTATTTTAATTACAGGTGGAGCTGGATTTATCGGTTCTCACGTTGTAAGAGAATTTGTCTTAAAATATCCTGAAACGAAGATTATCAACCTTGATGCATTGACATATGCAGGAAATTTAGAGAATTTGAAAGATATCGAAAGTAAATCAAATTATGAATTCGTAAAAGCTGATATTACTGACGCAAAACATATATTAGAAGTTTTTGAAAGACATCAGCCAGATGGTGTTATTCATTTAGCTGCCGAATCTCACGTGGATCGTTCGATCACAAATCCATTAGACTTTGTGATGACAAATGTGATTGGAACAGTAAACTTATTGAATGCTGCAAAAACAATTTGGAACAATAATTTCGAAGGAAAACGTTTTCATCATGTTTCTACAGATGAGGTTTTTGGCGCTTTGGGTGATGAAGGATTCTTTACGGAAGAAACATCGTATGATCCGCATTCACCATATTCGGCATCAAAAGCATCTTCGGATCATTTTGTAAGAGCTTATCATGATACCTATGGTTTACCAATTGTGATGACAAATTGTTCGAATAATTATGGGCCAAATCATTTTCCAGAAAAATTAATTCCGTTGTGTATTCATAATATTTTGAACGGAAATCCGCTACCTATTTATGGAGATGGAAAATATACACGCGATTGGTTATTTGTAATCGATCATGCAAAAGCGATTGACTTGGTTTTCCACGAGGGAAAAAATGGAGATTCTTACAATGTAGGAGGTTTCAACGAATGGAAAAATATCGATTTGGTAAAAGAATTGTGTAAACAAATGGACGAAAAATTAGGTAAAGAAGCGGGAACTTCAGAACAATTAATCACTTTTGTGAAAGATCGTCCAGGACATGATTTACGTTATGCAATTGATGCGACTAAAATCAACGAAGAATTAGGCTGGAAACCAAGTGTGACGTTTGAGCAAGGTTTGAGCCTAACAATTGATTGGTTTTTATCAAACAAAGAATGGCTGGACAATGTAACATCTGGCGATTATCAAAATTATTACGAAAAACAATATAATTAAAAAAGGGTTTTATAGGTTAATGAAGAAATTAATCTATAAACTTAAAACCTTAACCTAAAAAGTTTTTATGAGTTTAAAAACAGTAGTTTACTCTTCTGACAAAAAAAACACATTTCCTCAAGGAATTAAAAAATATATTTAAAGATATATCAAATTCTCACTTTTTAGCTTTTCAGATGGCTAAAAGGGACATACAAGCACAGTATAGACAGTCTTATTTGGGTATTTTTTGGCATTTGCTCCAGTTATTATTAACTAATTAGTGTGGCTGTTTTTAAATGGATCAGGTGTTGTTTCAGTACAAGGAGTTGGTATTCCTTATCCTTTGTTTGTTGTGATTGGTACAATTTTATGGAGTGTATTTGCTGATACAGTTCAAAGCTCTATGGTTTCTGTAAACGCAGGAAAGGGAATTATTTCTAAAATTAATTTCCCTAAAGAAGCGCTTCTAATGGCTGGTATGTATAAAATAAGTTTCAATCTAGGATTGAAACTTATTTTGTTAGTCGTCTTTTTAATTTATTTCGGTGTTAATTTAGATATTAATTTTCTCTACTTTCCATTTCTATTGGTGGTACTTTTAATTTTTAGCTTTGCTATCAACAATATCCCAGTTTATTATATCAATCAGATTACTGCCGTTTATACTTTTTCCGAATATATTCACAGTTAGCAAAAAATCATTCAAATCTTATAAATATTAATAATAAGGAGGTTAGCAAATTAAAGAAACTTTAAAAAAAAAGCTAAATAATTCACAAAAGAAACTAATTCATAAAAGAATTAAAAATCATATTTTTTTTATTTTGAAATACTCAACGTTTGATATTTCGTATATAAATTATATTAAAGATATTGGCTTTAGAACATCTTTAAAACTAATAAAATGGAAATGACAACATTTCTACTAAATTAGAGTTACTAAAAAAATCAAGATTACTAAAATTACTATATAAATTAGGACTATTTAAAGGATATAAATACCTATAATTAGAAAAAGCTCATATTAATCGGTAACAACTTTACTTTACAACAAAACCTAATAGCTAACCTCTACTAATCTACATTTAGCAAGAAACACTAAACAATCTGTTTGTATAAAACAAATCAAAATCAAAATTAAGCAATCCACAAATTTATTCAGCATCATTATAGCTAATATACATGAAGTATCATCACAAATTCCTATAACAAACCTCCTCTTTAAGTCGGCTTAGAGGCGACATAAAGGTAGCACAGAGGTAGCATAGAACTACTATAAAAATAACTTAGGAATACAGTTGAAGAAGTAAAAAATAATTAAAAAGGAGAAAAATAGAAATAAATTCGCTAAATTTAATTAATTGATTTTCAATAGTTAAATATAGTAAATTTATGGCTAAAACAGATAATGAATTTAATATAAATGGTAAATTAGGAAATTTAATTTTTTTTCAACGTAATGGTAAATCTTTTGTCAAAAAATATGCAGGCGGATTTGTTAATAGTTCAGCACAACAACATCCAAATACAATAGAAGTTAAGAGACGTTTCAAAGAATTATCGATGTTTTCCGCATCATTCAAGAAACACATACTACCATTCAACTGGAAACAAAAAGACGGAACTTTTCACAACCAATTGGTTTCATTTTTTTCTACTATAAAAAAAGAAACCAATCAATCTACCATGTACACAGCACTAGTAGAAGCCTACAAAAATGGTAAATTACAACATCGTTCACTCAACAAAAAGTGCAAACTATCCCCGTTTTATGTGGAATATAATGCCCAAACAAATGAATTAAAAATACAAGCAGGCCTAGTATTTCAACACAAATCCAAATTCCCAAACGCTTTTTTAGAAATCAGTATAGGATGGTTGGTTTGCACCGAAGAATTAGAGTTAAATCTTATCAATTTTCAAAATTTCTATGTTCCAATAGATAACCTTGCTACACCACTTGCAGAAATTAAATTATCACCACAAATACAAGAACAACAAAACTCATCAACAATTTTTCCTTTTGTCGGCATATCCATTGTGACACAAGACAACGAACAAGCTAAACTCTTTCATCCTTTTCACTATACACTCACCACATTCCTATAAATAAGAAAGCATAAGCTATAATTAGTAAATCTACTTTTCATTAAGAATATCTTAATTATCGTATAAAATAAATAATGATAAATAAATACGCTTAAAAAATAGAAGAGCAATGCCATCAAATAATAACTTGTATATTCTTACAAATGAAGTAACATTGTAAACAGCTAAATTAGAAACACTTAATATACACATCATGCAACAACCTCTTATTTCGGTTATTGTTCCTTGCTACAATCAGTCTATTTATATGGACGAATGTCTACAATCAGTCTTAGATCAAACCTATCAAAATTGGAAATGTATTATTGTAAATGACGGTACAATACCACAAAAAAACCTCAACTATGTTGAGGTTTTTTTCTATAAAGATTAATCTTATTCCTGAATTAAAAGTCGGAATCCTTCACCGTGAATATTCACGATTTCTACTGCTGGATCTTTCTTCAAATACTTACGTAATTTCGCAATATATACGTCCATAGAACGTGATGTAAAGTAATTATCATCGTGCCAAATACGTGTTAAGGCAATCTCACGAGGCATTAAATCATTTTTGTAAACTGCCAATAAACGTAATAATTCGTTTTCTTTTGGCGAAAGTTTCTGTGATTTACCATCGTAAATTAATTGTCTCAATTTTGCATTGAACGTAAACTTACCAATTTTGAAATCTTCTTGTTCAAATTTTTCTTCTTCGCCAGAATTACGTTGTAAAACAGCTTTTATTTTGTACAATAAAACTTCTGAATCAAATGGTTTTAAGACATAATCGTCTGCTCCAATTTTGTAACCATTCAAAACATCCTCGCGCATGTTTTTCGCTGTTAAAAATATAATTGGTTGTTCACTTTTTAGTTCTTTGATCTCTTTTCCTAATGTAAAACCATCTTTTTTAGGCATCATTACATCAAGGATGCATAGATCATAATCACTTTCTTTAAATTTGGTAAGACCGTCCTCACCATCGATTGCGTGCGTTACGTCAAAATCGTTTATAACCAAATAATCCTTTAATACACTTCCGAAGCTTGGATCATCTTCTACTAAAAGTAATCGTTGTTTATCACTCATTGATCTATGATTTTAGAGGGATTTTAATGAAAAAAGTACTTCCTTTTCCTGCTGAACTTTCTGCCCAAACCTGTCCGCCGTGAAGCTGAACGATTTTTTTGACATAAGCCAACCCAAGTCCATGACCTTTTACATTGTGTATATTTCCCGTTTCTTCTCTATAAAATTGTTCAAATATTTTTTTCAGAACGTTTTGCGACATTCCCATTCCTTTATCAGAAATTTCAATTAAAAAATTGTTGTCTTTGTTGTATGTTTTTACTCTAATCTCTGGTGTGTTTGGAGAGTATTTTCGAGCATTATCCAATACATTAATAACGATATTCTCTAAATGGAAGGGATCTCCTTTTACAAATGATTGTTCTGCGTTGTATTCCTCAAATATTGTACCATTTCTTTCTTCTACAATAAATCTTATCGGCTCAACACTTTTTTGTACAATACCATTCAAATTTACTTCCTGAAAATTCATGTCCATTTGATTGCGATCAAGCTTCGACATTCGTAAGACCATCTCAACGTGAGCATTCATACGTTTGTTTTCTTGTTTGATCAAATCTGCATAATATTTCACCTTTTCAGGATCAGTAAATATCTTTTCATTACGCAATGCATCAGACGCAATATTAATGGTTGCAATAGGCGTTTTGAATTCGTGCGTCATATTATTGATGAAATCTGTTTTGATTTCCGAACTCTTGCGTTGCAATTGCATATAATAAATTGACAAGGAGAAAACCGTAATAATAATCATGGTTAAGATAAATGTCAACGAAATAACTGGAACGGTTGGTGCAATAATGGCTAAATTTCGGTTAACAAAATTTGCTGCCAAATAATATTCGATATGATCCTTTCTATCCAAAAATAGCGGAACCATAAACTCAATTTTATTGCGATCGAAATCTTTTGATTTGACATTTGTTTCTGTCGAATCTTTTTTCAAAACTGCCAAAATTGGCATTGCTTGGTGAATTCCTCTGTTGCGTAATTCGTTTTTCAAAATAGAATCTAGCATCGCATAATTCACACGTTTGTCGATTGGCGTAGAACCAGCGTCCCAACGTGCAGCACTTTCCAATGTAAATGTTCCGTCTTGTAAAGCGTGTTCAAAATTCAGATTAAGATTCGGAATTCCTCTTGCAGAAGAATCTTTGTCTATTTTGAAAACGCGTTCTTGCGAATAAATATTCGCTTTCGTTAAGCTGTCATTGTATTTTCCAGATGATGGCAACATCGATTTTTCGACTACATAGCGCGTTACATAAGCGTACGTTACACCAAGCGAATCTTTTATGACTTGATTGGTTACAACTTGCGGTTTATCTTTATTTGATTTTAAATCAGATTGTATATTATTGAATTTCTTATAATAACGCTCTAATTCGTTTTTGTTTATTTTCTCTGTTGTATAATTCATCGCTTGGTACACATTGTTGTTAAAACTGTCTGTACCATTCTGAATTGTTAAGTTTAGCCAATAGAATTGAATAATTATCAATCCTATAAGCGCAACACTCATGATAACGATTAAGATTTTATAAAATCCTTTTTTCATTTATTTTTTATTGAATGATTAAAAATAGTTTAATCTTTTCTAATTTCTATCTTTTTGTTAAAATTTGGACGATTAAATCATTTTTTTGATTTTGATAAACGTTTGTTCCACTTCATTTTTCAAGTGAGCTAAATCGCCATTATTATCAATAATAAAATCTGATTTAGCGATTCGTTCTTCGTCCGAAATCTGATTGTTTATTCTCGCAAGAATTTCTTCTCGTGATAAACCATCTCTTTCTATAGTTCGTGCAATTCGCGTTTCTATATCGACCACTACACTTATCACAACATCGCAATCTTTGTAACTACCACTTTCTATTAAAATGGCAGCTTCTTTCATTACAATGTCCGATTTTTGAGCTTTTTTCCAATCTTCAAAATCTTGGAAAACTGCTGGATGAACAATTGAATTTAATAGCTTCAATTTTTCATTATTCTGAAAAACTTGTTTTGATATAAATGGTTTATTCAAACCATTTTCATTGTACGCTTCTTCACCAAAAGCTGCAATAATTTTAACTTTTACTTCAGAGTTTTCATTCTGAATCGTTTTCGCTCTTGTGTCAGAATTATATACCGGAATACCTAATTCTTCGAAGAATTTTGCTGCTGTACTTTTGCCAGATCCTATTCCGCCAGTAATACCTGCTACAAAAGGTTGGTTGTTTTTCATGGTTTGAAGTTAAAAAAATGCCGAAGAATAATTCCTTCGGCAATCAGTTAAATATATGTTAACCTTAAACTTAGTTTTTTTCTTCTACTACTTTGTCTGATTTTTCAGCTTTGTCAGTCGTTTTTGAATAACGTGCAGCAGTTAATTCACGAGAAATTGCAGCCTTTTCAAATTTAATTTTTCCAGCTCCAGTTTCGATGATAACAGCGTCGTCATAAATTTCGTTGATTTTCCCGTGAATTCCAGAAGTTGTTACAACTTGATCACCACGTTTGATATCCGTTTGAAATTGTTTTTCTTGTTTCGCTTTCTTTTGTTGAGGACGAATCATGAAAAAGTACATAATTACGAACATTCCTCCGAACATCAAAAGCATAGACATTCCTCCGCCTTGTGCACCAGCTTGTAAAAAGATTGTTTGAATCATTTTTATATTTTATCGATTTAATACTTATTGTCCAAATGCTTGTTGCGCATTTTGATCATTTGCAGTAGCTCCAACAACGTTTGCAGAAATATCAAATTTCTCGTGACCGTTTACTGTGTTTGTTACTAAAGTTACTGTTTTTTGTTGTTTTCCGTTCATGTTTCCAGCTGTGTAAACAACTTTGATAGAATCTGTAGCTCCTACCGCAATTGGAGTAGAAGGGAATTCAGGAACGGTACAACCACAAGTTGCAGACGCATCGCGAATAACTAATGGAGATTTACCATCGTTTTTGAACTTGATATATGTTTCTACTTTATTGTTAGCTTTTACATCTCCAAAATCGTGATTTGCTTCTGCTAATGTTAAAACTGGAGCTGTAGCTGGATCTACAACATTTTCAGCTTGTTGAGCTGTTTCTTCTGCTGTAAAATTGTCGCTAGCTTTTTTCTCTCCACAAGAGCTGATTGCGAATGATAATGCAAATGCACCTAAAATAAATAATTTACTTTTCATTTTTATAATTATTTGTCTTAGTCAAAATTAAGAAAAAATAGTGATTATAATAAACCTCTACCGTATTTTGGTAAATTATTATTGTCTTTTAACTCTTTTAATGTTTTATCTAAGATTCCGTTAACAAAAACACGCGATTTTTCTGTCGAATAACTCTTCGCTAATTCCACATATTCGTTGATTGTAACTTTTGCAGGAATATTTGAGAAATATAAAAATTCTGTCAAAGCCATTTCTAAAATAATCAAATCGATTGTCGCAATACGATCTAATTCCCAGTTTTGAGCTTTTTCGTCAATGATTTTTCTTGTTTCTACTTGGTGACGAATAGTTTTACGGAATAATTCTTCAGTAAATTTTTTGTCATCTAAATCTTTGTAAACTTTGAACAAAGAAATCAACGGAGAACTGTTTTGACGGAACGATTTTATCGTTGTGTGTACCATCGCATTTGCAATATGTACATCGTCTGCCCACGTGATTTGAATTCCTTCTAAGTAATCGTGCAAATCTTCATATTCAGCAATAAATTCTACGAAAAAGTTCAAGATAAATTCTTTGTCTTCTTCAAAAGAATGTTTGTCGCTGCTCATGTACGTTTTGTACAATTCGCTTTCTGTCAAATTTTTAAAGATATTGTTTGGATAAGAATCATAAATATCCCAAAGTAAAAATTTGTTGTCATTTGAATAACGAGATAATTCAAGATTTTGTTCAATAATTTTGAATATTTTATTCTGAACAAATTTTAAATTTGGATTTAAATCTTCTTGGGTTGGAAAGTTTTTTGATTTTGCAAGTTCAATTTTATGCTCTGCAATGTCCTTTTGAACTTTAATCAAATTTAGGAGATAAATGTACAAATCATAGATTTGATCGATACTTTTCATCATATTTTTCTCGACCGCTCTTTCTTCGCCTTCAGTTCCTAAACTATTGTAAGCATAGATATTCTGCATTACTTTTTCGCGTAGTTGTCTTCTTCCCAACATAATTTCAATGATATAACGTCTAATAAATTGATGCAAAGGTAAAAAAAAGAATGTAATTTTGTTTTGTGAAATCATTACAAAAGTTAAATAAATTTTTATGGAAGTATAAATGGAGAATATTTTTGGGCTTCATTTTTACGATTTGTGCCAATTGGGTGCAGGTTTATTCCGTTACATATATTAGAGAAGCGATTAATACAGTTGAAGAATTGCTACGAAATTTTAAGAAAGAAGGAACAGATAACCTCGATCTTTTGAAAGATGGTTTGATGTATGCCAGTTTGGCTTTTTTCTTTTTTAAAGTTTTGGGAGGAGTTTTGACGGTTGGTACACGACAAATGATTATTGTGGCGTCGCGTTATATTGAGTTCGATTTGAAAAATGTGATTTACGATAAGTATCAAAAATTATCGTTGTCCTTTTACAAAAAACACAAAACGGGCGATTTGATGAATCGTATTACCGAAGATGTCGGATTGGTGCGTATGTATCTTGGACCTGGAATTATGTATCCAATTGATTTGGTATCGCGAGTTGTGATCATTGCGTATTTTATGTTGCAAATTGATCAACAATTAACGCTTTATACATTAGCTCCATTACCGATTTTATCATTGTTAATTTATAATGTTGCACGAAATATTAACAAGAAAAGTAAGCGCGTACAAGAACAACAATCTACGATTTCGTCATCTGTACAAGATACTTTTGCTGGAATTCGTGTGATAAAATCATTCAATTCGGAAGAATTTATTAAATCTAAATACGAAGTAGAAGCAGACGAATATCAGAAACGTGCGCTTAATTTAGCTCAAATTCAGGCAGCTTTTGGACCATTGATGGTTGTTGTAGTTGGTGTGAGTAATTTGGTGATTTTGTATTTGGGAGGAGTAAAATATATAGAAGGAACAATGGATATTGGTTCTATTGCACAATTTTTCCTTTACCTAAATATGTTAATTTGGCCATTTACTTCGTTGGGTTGGATTACAATGGTTGTGCAGCGTGCGGAAGCATCAATGTTTCGTATCAACGAATTTTTGAATGCTGAAACTGATGTGAAAGAAAAACAATTAGTCAATCATGAAGTAGAAGGAACAATCGAATTTAAAAATGTGACGTATATCTACGAAAACACAGGAATTAAGGCGTTGGATAATGTTTCGTTCAAAATTAATAAAGGTGAAACTTTAGCGATTCTTGGAAAAACAGGTTCAGGAAAATCGACAATTGCTTTGTTAGTTGCGCGTTCGCTGGAACCGACTTCTGGTGAAATTTTGATTGATGGTAAAAATATTCATGATATTAATGTAGAATCTATTCGAGAAGAAATTGGTTATGTTCCGCAAGAAGCTTTCCTTTTCTCGGATTCGCTAACCAATAATATTTTGTTTGGTTCTGACGATACAGATGAGCAAACGGCTGAAATTTTTGCGAAGAAAGCTGTTGTTCATGATAATATTGATCGATTTAAAGAACGTTACGAAACAGTTGTTGGTGAACGCGGCGTTACGCTTTCTGGAGGTCAAAAACAACGTGTTTCTATAGCTCGTGCATTGGTAAATGATCCGAAAATATTAATCTTTGATGATAGTTTGTCTGCTGTAGATACCGAAACCGAAGAACAAATCTTGAATAATTTATCTTCTGAGATTAATGGTAAAACAACCATCATTATTACGCATCGTGTGTCTTCTGCAAAGCGCGCTGATCAGATTTTGGTTTTAGAAGATGGTCATGTTTTAGAAAATGGTTCGAACAGCGAATTATTAAATAAGCATGGTTATTATTATGAATTGTACAATAAACAACTGCTAGATTAAGTTTATTTATATAGATTTAATAAAATAATAGAAAATAATTGTTTAAAACGTTGTTATTTTCTTAATTTTTTTTAGATTTGTTAGGAAACATTTAACAATTAAACTCTATTTAGACTTATGAATGATTTTGAAAACCAAGAAAAGGTGGATGCAGAAGGAGTCTTTTCAAAGGTATTAAGGGCTGGAAGAAGAACTTATTTTTTCGATGTCCGCGAAACAAGAGCAGGGGATTATTACTTGACGATTACTGAAAGTAAAAAAAATACGCAGGAAGATGGAAATGTGTATTACAAAAAACATAAAATCTACTTGTACAAAGAAGATTTTGAAAGTTTCAAAGATATGTTAGACGAAACGACCGATTTTGTTTTTGCTCAAAAAGGACAAGAGGTAATTTCGGAAAGACATCAGAAAGATTTTGATCCAAAAATTAAAGTTGTGGGTAAAGACGAAACGCAAGTTGAATCTTTTACCAATATCGATTTTGACGATATATAGACTTTACTAAATATGCGTAAAAAGAAACCTCCACTCAATAATTTGAGCGGAGGTTTTTATTTATGCTTGAATATTTTTATGTCTCCTATCAACAATCCTCCATCTTTTTCAAAATCTATATTATCCAAAATAGTTAGATATTTAGTTATATTCTTTTTCTTGAGAAATTTGTTTAATATTATTGAATATATTCTTTGAATCTCATAATCAAACTCACATAATAGAGATTCAAGATCATAAGATTCATCAATATCTTGATTTTTTATTAATAGAATTTTATCATTTTCTAAATCAACCCGTGAAATTTCGTAAACATCAAAATCTTTAGAGTCATTGCTTATGTAATTCGTAGAGTGAGCACCAATTTTATTTCTTAATTCAATTATTTTATACTTTTTTAAATCATTAACTATTTTGGATTTGTGTGGAATTTTATGAATCTCAATTAAGTTAATTATTGCTAATTGTTGTTGATAAACAGCATTTAAAATTCCGTAAAGCCTCAGGTATTGTTCTCCTATATCTAGTATTTTAGTAGGTCCAGATAATTTAAATTTTAAGTAATTTTTCTTGGCGTATTCTGTGTCATCAATTACGTATAGAGCATTTAATAATATATTCCAATCAAATTCTTTTTCAAAGTAAAAGAATTTAATAACATCTGATTTAAAATTTTTAGATTTTTCAGGATTCCATTTAATTGAAAAATCACTTAAAACTTCATTATGTAAATCTTTATATTTACTTATAATAGACCTATTGTCCATATTTATTTTTTCTAAAATTACAATATTTTAATTTATCAGCTTTATTTAGTAAAATCATTTAATTACAAAATGTCAAGTAGAATTTATTTCAGGTTCGCATCTCGTGAGATTCTGAAACAGGTTCCTTTAGATTTGAAAATCTT
>NZ_DJTP01000017.1:0-46819 GCF_002440405.1 Empedobacter sp. UBA6305
CCAACTGAACTACCGGATCAGTCTGTTTTTTTATTTATAATTTTCGATCGCACTAAAATAGAAAAAGAAATAGATGCGATCCGGACGGGACTCGAACCCGCGACCACTTGCGTGACAGGCAAGTATTCTAACCAACTGAACTACCGGATCAGAAAATTATAAATTGATATATTTTTTATGAATTTTTATAAAAAATTGCGATCCGGACGGGACTCGAACCCGCGACCACTTGCGTGACAGGCAAGTATTCTAACCAACTGAACTACCGGATCAGAAATTATAAAAAATATATTGTGTAAAAGAACGAACTTTTTGCGATCCGGACGGGACTCGAACCCGCGACCACTTGCGTGACAGGCAAGTATTCTAACCAACTGAACTACCGGATCAAAATCTGTATCGATTTCGGATTGCAAATATAGGCGGTTTTCTGATAAAACCTAAACTTTTTTCAAAAAAAATCTCGGAAATTTTGCATCCGAGATTCTTTTATTTCAAAATCAGCGATTTAATTTATTATAAAATCGCGTTTAATTTTTCTACTAATTGCTCTTTTGGAACAACTCCAACAACTTTGTCTACTACTTCTCCGTCTTTGAAGAATAAAATTGTAGGAATGTTGCGAATTCCATATTTTGCTGCAACTTCTTGGTTTGTGTCTACATCAACTTTACCAATAACTGCTTTTCCTTGATATTCTGTAGCAAGCTCTTCCACAACTGGACCAACCATTCTACAAGGACCACACCAAACAGCCCAAAAATCAACCATTGCTGGTTTTCCTGACTCTATAATATCTGATGCAAATGATGCGTCTGTTACTTCTAATGCCATAATCTTATATTTTTTTTATCTAATCTTAAGTTTACAAATCTACATAAAATTTTATTCTTGAAAAATTTCGTTCATATTATCTATCAATTATTCAATAGATGAAACGAATAATTAATTCAGTTTGAATGTAATTTCCTGCAATTCATCTAATTCTTTCAACAAATCTCGACAAATGTTAATTTTGATTTTACTTGCTGGTAAATCTAAATTATTCAAATAATCTTTTGGATCAATTAATTGAATTTTTAATAATTTATCTCCTTGATATTTGAACATAATATCTGATAATTTGCTAAATGTTTCTTCCGAAAATTCTGGAACTTCAATCTTCACCGTCATTTTTTCGGCTTGTTTTTCAACAATTTCATTCAACAACAAAATATTTGTGATGTTTTTATACACACGACCTTGCGTTACATTTCCTTCTTTGTCTTTGAATTCTTTTTTCGAGATATTCAATTTCAAATTCAAGAACATATTTTCCTGCATAAAGTGTCTATATTTCATATAATCGCTACCAAAAACCATGATATCCATCGAATCGGTGTAATCACTAAACGTAAAAATACCAAATTCGTTTCCATTTTTGGCAATTCTATGTTGAATATTTGACATCATTCCACAAATTGAAACTTCTTTGTTGACAAAATTATCTTCATTCGCATTGATATCAGAAATACTACAATTTGAAGCCATTTTCAACTCATGTTTGAAATCATCCAAAGGATGCGAAGAAATATAAATTCCAACAACTTCTTTCTCTTTCGACAAACGTTGTAACATATTCCATTTCTCACAATCTGGCAACATCGGAACCACATCTTCTACAACAGAATCACCACCAAAATCGCCAAATAAAGAGGTTTGAGCAGAGTTTTTTTGCTCTTGAAAATTTGCTCCGTATTTGATTAGTTTTTCCAAATTAGTTGTCGTATTTTCGATATAAAAATAACGTCCACGATGAAATTCAAACGAATCAAAACCTCCAGCTAAAACTAAGTTTTCGATTGTTTTTTTGTTCACTGTTCGCAATTCGACACGTTTAACAAAGTCGTATATATCTTTGAACGGACCATTTGCTTCACGTTCAGAAATTATCGAGTTTACTGCGGCTTGCCCAACACCTTTTACAGCTCCCATTCCAAAACGAATCTCGTAATTTTCGTTTACATTAAATTTTGTAATGGATTCGTTGATATCTGGTCCAAGAACCGCCAATCCCATTCGCTTACACTCTTCCATAAAGAAGGTCACTTGCTTGATATCATTCATATTATTTGAAAGAACAGCCGCCATATATTCTGCTGGATAATGTGCTTTCAGATAAGCTGTTTGATACGCTACCCATGCATAACACGTCGAGTGCGATTTATTGAAGGCATAGGATGCAAAGGCTTCCCAGTCTGTCCAAACTTTTTCTAAAATCTTAGGATCATGCCCTTTTTCTGAAGCTTGCGCAACAAATTTTGGTTTCATTTTATCCAAGACAGCTTTTTGCTTTTTCCCCATTGCTTTACGCAAAACGTCGGCATCACCTTTCGAGAAACCTGCTAATTTTTGCGAAAGCAACATTACTTGCTCCTGATAAACCGTAATTCCGTAGGTTTCTGATAAATATTCTTCCATCGCATCCAAATCGTACTGAATTGGTTCTTCACCATTTTTACGGCGAACAAACGACGGAATATATTCGATAGGCCCAGGACGATAAAGGGCATTCATGGCAATTAAATCCGCGAAAACTGTCGGACGTAAATCCTTCATGTATTTTTGCATTCCGGGTGACTCGTATTGGAAAACCCCAACCGTTTCGCCACGCTGGAAAAGCTCATATGTTTTTTCGTCGTCAATCGGAATTTCATCCGGATTGATTTCGATTCCTGTTCTCGCTTTTACTAATTTGATGGTATCTTTAATCAAGGTTAAGGTTTTCAACCCCAAAAAGTCCATCTTCAATAATCCGGCACTTTCTGCAACCGAGTTATCAAACTGCGTTACATATAAATCTGAATCTTTAGCTGTTGTTACAGGTACGAAATTCGTAATATCATCTGGCGTAATAATTACCCCACACGCGTGAATTCCCGTGTTACGAACAGAACCTTCTAAGATTTTTGCTTGCTGAATAGTTTCCGCAGCTAAATCGTCTCCATTCGATAAACGTTTTAATTCGCTTACAGCATCAAACTCTTCTGGTTTTAAGGCTCCTTTTAATGCAGCTTCATCTAAATTGAAGATTTTAGATAACTTCATATTCGGAATCAAACCTGCAACACGGTTCGCATCAAACAATGGTAAATCCAATACACGCGCCGTATCTTTAATCGAAGATTTCGCCGCCATTGTACCATAAGTGATGATTTGCGCTACTTGATTTGCTCCATATTTATCAATCACATAATCCATTACCAACGATCGACCTTCGTCATCAAAGTCGATATCGATATCGGGCATAGATACACGATCAGGATTTAGGAATCGCTCAAAAAGTAAATCGTACTGAATTGGATCTAAATTGGTAATCCATAAACAATAAGCAACTGCTGATCCTGCCGCCGAACCACGACCTGGACCAACCGATACGCCCATTTTACGCGCCGCAGCAATAAAATCTTGTACAATCAAGAAATAACCAGGATAACCTGTTTTTTCAATTGTGGCTAATTCGAAATCCAAACGTTCTTTAATTTCGTCTGTCAATTCTGGATAACGAATTTTTGCACCTTCGTAGGTTAAATGTTTTAAATAAGCATTCTCACCTCTTTTCCCTCCATCTTCATCATCTTCTGCGTGATGAAATTCTTCGGGAATATCAAATTTTGGAAGTAATACATCTCGATAAAGCGTGTATTCTTCTATTTTATCAACAATTTCTTGAATATTAATAATTGCTTCGGGAATGTCTTGAAACAATTGTTTCATTTCTGCTTCCGACTTAAAATAATATTCTTGATTTGGCAAACCAAAACGGAATCCACGACCACGACCAATTGGCGTTGATTGTTTTTCTGCATCGCGCACACACAACAAAATATCGTGTGCATTCGAATCGTCTTGATTGATATAATACGTATTATTTGTCGCAACAACTTTTACATTGTGTTTACGCGCAAACGCAAGCAAAGTCTGATTAACACGATCTTCATCTTCTTGTCCGTGGCGCATCAATTCGATGTAAAAATCATCACCAAACTGCTCTTTCCACCAAAGTAAAGCTTCTTCGGCTTGCTTTTCACCAAGATTCAAAATTTTGTTTGGAACTTCACCTTGTAAGTTTCCAGACAAAACAATTAAATCTTCTTTATATTCTTCAATAATCGCTTTATCAATTCGAGGCACGTAGTAAAACCCATCAGTATAAGCCTTCGATGCCATTTTTGCTAAATGATGATAACCATTTTTGTTCTTTGCAAAAATTACAATTTGATAGCCATTATCCTTTTTTGTTTTGTCTAAATGATTTTCACAAACAAAGAATTCGGAACCAATAATAGGTTTTAAGATAACTTCCGTTGGTTCTGCTCCGTCAGCAATTAACTCTTCATTCTTTACTTTTGCAGCTTTATTATGATTTTGTACTTCTGCATTAAAATGAAAAGCTCCCATCATATTTCCATGATCGGTAATTGCAACTGCAGTCATTTTATTTTTTGCCGCAGCACTCACCAAATCGTTTACAGAAATAGTCGATTGAAGAATTGAAAATTGTGTGTGATTATGTAAATGTGCAAATTTTGCTTTCTCGAATTGTGCTAAAACTTCTTCCGAAATATCAATAACCTCATCTCCTCCATCTTCTTTGGCTTTAATTTTCGCAATTTCTTGTGAAGCTTTTTTAAGATTTACGTGATTTAGTCCAACTGGCTGAATATTTGTTTCATTAATTGCATTAAATCGAACAAAATATTCATCTTCAACTTCTAACTCGTTTTTTGTAAAAATACCTTTACGAATCAACTCGAAAAAACAACGCGTAGTTGCCTCCACATCGGCAGTTGCGTTATGCGCTTCGCCAAACGGAACACCAAAAAGATATTGATGCAATTCCGTTAACGTTGGTAATTTGTAACGACCTCCACGACCTCCAGGAAGTTTCAATAACTCAGCAGTCACCTCGGTACAGGTATCCAAAACAGGTTTTTCGGCTAAATTATTTTCATAATTCAGACGATAAAATTCGGCTCCCATAATGTTAATATCGAAACCTAAATTTTGTCCAACAATAAATTTAGCTTTACCTAAAGCTTCGTTGAATTTATCTAAAACTTCTTTTAATGGAACACCTTTTTCGGTTGCTAAATCAGTTGAAATTCCGTGAATACGTTCAGAATCATACGGAATATCAAAACCATCTGGACGCACCAAATAATCTTGATGTTCAATAATTTGCCCCATTTCATCGTGCAATTGCCAAGCGATTTGTATACAACGCGGCCAGTTGTCGGAGTCAGAAATCGGCGCATTCCAATCTTTCGGAAGACCAGTTGTCTCTGTATCGTATATTAAGTACATTGAGTTTTCGTTTGAATCTGTAAATTTACGAAATCTTAGCAGAAGATTTTCTTAAGATAAGTTAAGAATAATTATCTATTTTAGATGTTCAAATCAACGAAAATGAAAAATATTTTCATCATTAATGGAAGCACAAGCGAAAATTCATCTAATCAAAAAATCATAGAAAATTTTATTTCTTCTACATCTCAATATTTCAAATGTACTGTTTTTGATGAATTAAAAACTCTTCCTCATTTTGATCCAGAACGTTCTATCGAAAATACGCCGCAAGAAATACTTGGTTTTAGAACTGAAATAGAAAAAGCTGATGGAATAATTATTTGTACGCCCGAATATATTTTTAGTATTCCGAGTGGATTAAAAAATGTATTAGAATGGTGCGTTTCTACAACTATTTTTGATGGAAAACCTTTAGGAATTATCACTGCGTCTGCAAATGGAGAAAAAGGACATGAAGAATTGCAATTGATAATGAAAACGTTGATGACAAACTTCAATAATGAAACAACTTTACTCATTCAAGGTGTTAAAGGAAAAGTAAATTCGGAAGGAAAAATTATTGATAAAGTAACTTTACAACAATTGGAAGAGTTCATCGTAGCTTATAACCAACTATTAACCTAAAATATGTTTTACGTTTATACTATTGCAATACCACTTTTGATTATTTTGACTTTTTATTTCGTTGAACGAAAAATATTCAAAATAAATAACCTTCTCATTTTAGTTTTTTTATTCTGGCTTTACTTGATTAGCTTATTTTTTTTACAATATTTTAAAATTTTAAATGATTTTTGGAGTTTATACTCCATTTTACTCTTCTTACTTCCAATCACTATTATTGTATTAATTATAAAAATTGTAATGATTATTCTAAATAATTTTAAAAAATAAATGAAACAAAAACTAATCTATATACTTTATTGGTCAGCAATATTTACGGTTTCAATATCAATGTTTGTGTATGGAATTGTAAAACCTACTCAATTCACAAATATGGATAACAGCATTAATAATCATCTTTCTGAAGGTCATCGATTGATGTGGAATTTTTATAGTTTTACCAAAGGGTATCCAATAATCATCGGAATTTTTGAAGTGATTGGTGCAATCACATTACTTTTTAGAAGGACAAGAATTTTTGCATGCTTGTTATTAACTACAATTTTAATCAATATTATTCTACAAGATTATTTCTATGAAATTGTTGCGCTAAATTCTTCTATTTTTTATCAAGTTTTAGTCTTTGTTATCTTAATTATTGACAAAGAAAGAGTGATTGAAATTTTTTCGAAACTATTTGAATTAAAAACTAAACTAAAACCAAACTGGATTCTAATCATTATAAGTTTTATACTTGCAATTGGCTTTAAATTTATTGAAACAAAAGTTTTATAACCAAAAAAGATGAACTTAATTCAGTTCATCTTTTTCTAAAATTTCTTCCGACTCAAAACTCATTTTAAGTTTGATGAGTTCATCTTTTATATTTTCTAATCGCTTCACAACATCTATTTCATCTGTTGTTGTCGCAATTCCTTTTTTACCAATCGCTTGTTTTGCACCTTCTAACGTATAGCCTTTTATTTTTACCAAATAATAGATATTCTTGAAACAATCAATATCATTTTTGGTAAATAATCGATTTCCTTTTTTGTTCTTTTTGGGTTGAATAATTTCAAATTCTTTCTCCCAAAATCGAATCAACGATGCATTTACATCAAAGGCTTTGGCGACTTCGCCAATCGAGTAATATAGTTTATCAGGCAGGTCTACGTTCATTATCAGCGTTTAATCCAAAGATAATGACAATTTTTTAGAGTTTTGATAAATTTTAATGAAATCGTCTGGATCTACATCATTGTAGAAATACATAATTGGATCTACAGGTTCTCCATTCTTGTGAATTTCGTAATGCAAATGCGCTCCTGTCGACAATCCAGTCGTCCCAACATAACCAATTACATCGCCTCTTTTCACTTTTTGTCCACTACGAACTTTCGCACGAGACATGTGAGCATACAAACTTTCGTAACCATTTCCGTGTTTCAAGACCACCATATTTCCGTAACCCGAATTAAATTCAGAAACTTTTACAGAACCATCTCCAGTTGCATAAATTGGTGTTCCTGTAGAAGCTGCAAAATCTAAACCTTTGTGCATTTTATTCACTTTCAAAATTGGGTGAAAACGAGATCCATAACCAGAAGCTAATCTACTTACATATTTATCTGCAACAGGTTTTAGAACTGGCATTGATGATAAATTGGCATCTTTTACACCAGCAGAACGAAATACTTCGTCCAACGATTTTGATTCAATTTCGATTTTATCAATCAATTTTTCGATATCTTCTGCTGTATAATTATCAATTTCTTTGTTTACAGAATCGATATTTTCATTGACACGCATATCATAAATTGTACGATAAATATTGCGATCTTTTTCTTCGATTTCTGTCAAAGCCTCTTCAACTTCTTTGAATTTTTTATGTAATTGCTGATTTTCATTTTCCATTCTTTCCAACTCAGCCAATAATTTGCTTTTGTCGTCTTTGAATTTCCCTGCTCTCGATGCGTATTCAGAATCATTAAAATGATAACCAATCATTCCAGCAGATATTGTCGATAGACATAAAAATAGTAATACGTATAATGCTGTTTTAGGAGTTTTTTGGACTCTTTTCTTCGCCCAACTCATTAAAAATTTCACAGAATTATACTTATAGTTTTTATTTTCCATTACTTAACCAACCTTTTATTATCTTTGTAAAACGTTTGCAAAGTAACGAATATTGTACGAGTAAACTTGTTAATCAAATGATAAAAATAATTTAATTAAATGAAATCCAAAGATATAAGAAAAGAATTTCTGCATTTTTTTGAGACAAAAGGCCACTTAATAGTAGACTCTGCGCCGATTGTTTTGAAAGACGATCCGACATTAATGTTCAATAATTCGGGGATGGCACAATTCAAAGAATATTTTTTAGGAAACGGAACTCCAAAAAGTAATCGTATCGCGGATACACAAAAATGTCTTCGTGTTTCTGGTAAACATAATGATTTGGATGATGTAGGAAAAGATACTTACCACCACACGATGTTCGAAATGTTAGGAAACTGGTCTTTTGGTGATTATTTCAAAAAAGAAGCAATCGCTTGGGCGTGGGAATTACTAACAGAAAAATACGGAATCTCTAAAGATCAAATTTATGTAACAGTTTTTGAAGGTGATAAAGGTGACGGAACATCATTAGATGAAGAAGCATTAGAACTTTGGAAACAACATATTGCTGAAGACAGAATTCTTTACGGAAATAAAAAAGATAATTTCTGGGAAATGGGTGATATCGGACCATGTGGACCATGTTCTGAAATTCATGTTGATATTCGTCCAGAAGCTGATCGTTTAGCTGTTGATGGTAAAACATTGGTTAATATGGATCATCCACAAGTTATCGAAATTTGGAACTTGGTATTTATGCAATACCAACGTAAAGCTGATGGTTCTTTAGAATCTTTACCAGCGCGACACATCGATACAGGAATGGGATTTGAGCGTTTAGCAATGGTTTTACAAGGAAAATCATCAAATTATGATACAGATGTTTTTCAACCAACAATTCAAAAATTAGAAGAAATTTCTGGTGTAAAATATGGCGCAGCAGAAAAAACAGATATCGCGATTCGTGTTGTAGTTGACCATTTACGTGCAGTTTCTTTTGCAATTGCAGACGGACAATTACCATCAAACACAGGAGCTGGATATGTAATTCGTCGTATTTTACGTCGTGCTATTTCTTACGGATATCGTTTCTTAGGTCTTAAAGAGCCTTTTATCTATAAATTATATCCAATCTTGAAAGCTGAAATGGGCGATTTCTTCCCAGAATTAGTAAAACAAGAAACAATTGTAACTGGCGTTATTCGTGAAGAAGAAGCATCTTTCTTACGTACAATTGAACAAGGATTAAATCGATTAAATCAAATCATTGAGCAATTAGGAGATTCTAAAATTGTTCCTGGTGATGTGATTTTCGAATTATATGACACGTTTGGTTTCCCTGCAGATTTATCTCGTATTGTAGCAGAAGATCACGGTTTCACAATTGACGAAGCTGGTTTTGAAGCTGAAATGGCGAAACAAAAAGAACGTTCGAAAAAAGCAACTGCTTTATTAACGGATGACTGGGTTATTTTAGATGATAAAGGAAACGAAACCTCTATCGCTTATGATAACACAGAAGCTGAAGTAAAAATTACACGTTACAGAAAAGTAAAAAATAAAAAAGGAGAATTTTTCCAATTAGTATTCAATCAAACGCCATTCTATGCAGAATCTGGAGGACAAATTGGTGATACAGGATCAATTTCTACTTTGAATGAAACAATTGAAGTTGTTGACACGAAAAAAGAAAATAACTTAGTAATTCATTTCGTTGAAACTTTACCAGAAAATGTAAACGCTACATTCAATGCGAAAGTTGACACAGAAAAACGTAATGAGACAACTAAAAATCACTCTGCAACACACTTAATGCACGAAGCTTTACGCGAAGTTTTAGGAACGCACGTAGAACAAAAAGGTTCGTATGTTGGAGACGATTATTTACGTTTTGACTTTTCTCATTTCTCTAAAATGACAGATGAAGAATTGGCTATTGTTGAGCAAAAAGTAAACGATAAAATTGCAGAAGCTTTACCATTAATCGAAAAAAGAGATTGTGATATCAACGAAGCTATTGCTGATGGAGCTATGGCTCTATTTGGTGAAAAATATGGTGATAAAGTTCGTGTCATTCGTTTCGGATCTTCAATCGAATTATGTGGTGGTACGCACGTAAAAAACACAGCAGATATTCGTTTGTTCAGAATTTTATCTGAATCTTCTACTGCTGCTGGTATTCGTCGTATCGAAGCAATTACATCAAACAAAGCAATCGAAGCATACAAAGATGCTGAGAAAAATTACAATGATGTTTTAGCTGCACTTAAAACGAAAAATGATGCGGTAAAAGCGGTTCAACATTTATTAGATGAAAATGCAGAATTGAAAAAGCAATTAGAGTCTTTTGTTGCGCAACAAGCTGCTGCTGAGAAAGCGACTTGGAAAGCTGCGATTAAAGAGATTAATGGTGTTAATTTCTTAGCGGTTAAAACGAATTTAGATACAAATGCCGCAAAACAAAATGCAATTGATTTAACAAAAGAAATCGAAAATGCATTTATCGTTGTTGGTACGAATGATGCCGTAAAACCATCGATTACAATTTCTATCGCAAAAAACCTTGTAGATGAAAAAGGTTATAACGCAGGACAAATTGTAAAAGAAATCGCGAAGCACATCAATGGCGGCGGAGGTGGACAAGCTTTCTTAGCTACAGCAGGTGGTAAAGAGGTTTCTGGATTAGATGCTGCACTAAAACAAGCAGAGGATTTTGTTAAATAATAAATCTCTATTATAATACTTTAAAAGCGACTTGGTTTATCAAGTCGCTTTTTTTTTATTTTTATAATTCTATTTTAGAATTAACACTTTTAACTTTTTTATCTTGAAAGAGATCAAATTATTGATTGCCGTTAGTATAGTTGCAATTGTTTGGGGAACAACTTTCCTCGGAATTCGTATAGCTGTAGAAACTATTCCTGGTTGGTTTGTTGTTGAAATTCGTCAATTTTTGGCAGGACTAATTATGCTAATTATTTTACTATCTAAAAAGGAATTAAAATAGATTGGCTGGAAAAATTTGTCTTATCAACTTATATTTTCAAGTTTGATGTTAATCGCTGCAAATGGATTAACTACTGTTGCCGAAGAAAATTTATCGAGTAGTTTAGCTGCATTAATCAGCGCAACCTCTCCTATTTTAGTCTTTTCAGGAAGTATTTTTATTGGTTTACAAAAATTTAGTTACCGCGGATTATTAGGTGTTTTACTTTGTTTTTGCGGCGTAATATTTATTTTTTGGGATGGAATTAAAGAATTAGCAAATCCAGAATATAGAACCGGAATTATTTTACTTTTTTGTGCGATTACAGGTTGGGCAACAGGAACTATTTTCACCAAGAAAATGAATATTCAATCTAAAAATATTTCTCTCAATCTTTTTTACCAATTTATATTTGCTGGAATTGTTCAAATTATTTTTGCATTCGCTTTTACTAAAAATTATAATTTCGAGAATTGGAGTACAAAAAGTATTTCTGCCATGCTTTATTTAGCTGTTTTTGGTTCTGTGATTACGTTTTTCTCTTTTCATTATGCATTGACCAAAATTTCCCCTATACAAGTTTCTATTCTTTCTTATTTCAATACGATTATTGCAATTATTTTGGGTTGGTTAGTTCTTGACGAGCAGATTTCATCAAAGTTTATTGTCGCTACTATTCTAATTATTCTTGGTGTTTTTATTATTAACTATAAGCCAGAAATGTTCAAAACTAAACGTTTAAAAGCAGATTAAGAGTTGCGTAATAAAATTTATTTTAATATTTTTAACATAATTTAACAACTTAATCTATGATTGAAATATACAAACGAGTAATGTTTGACAATTACGCCAATTTCTCGGGAAGAGCCCGCAGAAGCGAATTTTGGTATACAACTTTAATTAATACTATATTTTTTATAATATCTTTCATTTGTTTATTTAAATTTATAAATATATCAGACATAGTTTCATATACTATTGGAGGAATAATAGTTTTATTTTTTTTTATAACTCTTATACCAAGATTAGCTTTAATAAGTAGAAGATTGCATGACACAGGAAAAAGTGGATGGTTCTATTTATTAACTTTTATACCTGGAGGAAATCTTATTTTATTAATATTTTTTATTATGGATAGTCAACCAGGTTCTAATCAATGGGGACCAAACCCAAAAGAAACTGATGATTCTATCAACGAAATAGGAAACGATTTAATCGAAAGATATTAAAATTAAAAAGCGAGATTAATTCTCGCTTTTTAATTGGATCAATTTTATCCATTGTTTTAGATTATATCGTCTAAAAATTCCGAAATAACGTTGATTAAAAGAGTTCACCCAAATCGAATTGTCTTCACAGTAAATCACAACTGTTTCGATATAATCTCTTCTTCGGTAATTGTATTTGTAAAAAATATTTCGTTCCGAATATTCAAAAAGAAACAAACCTTCTTCGTCCAATGATTGCGTAAAATTATGTTGACGCTGTGCTAATTCTTTGATTAAATTAATATTCTCACTCAACGATTTTGATGTTTTAATTTCTACAAAAAATCTGTCTTTAATTGTCGTTATTATTCGGATTCCAAAAATTAAAATCATTGAAATAAAAACAATATTCATTTCACTTGATGCATAAATAAAGAATAAAACAAGTGCAAACATCAGCCCAAAATCTAAATAATTCCACATTTCGAAAGGTAGAAAATATTTATCACCAACCTTTTTGAGTTTTGTTTTATGATGAAATGTGGAAAGATCATTTGTATTCATAAGTTTTAGATTTCTCTTAAAAATAAGAAATATTATCGAATTGAAACAATCTTAAATGAATAACAATTAACTATTTTTATTAAAATAAGAAATTTTAATTATAAAACAAAAACATTCGAATCATTTTTGTAATTTTGCACCTCAAAAAATAAGTAATAAATACAATTCAATAAAATGGCAAACATTACATTTACAATGATTAAGCCTGATGCAGTTGCAAAAGGACACATCGGAGATATTTTAAAAGACATTACTGACGCTGGTTTCAAAATTAAAGCGGCTAAAATGACTCAATTAGCAAAACAAGATGCTGAAGCATTTTACGCTATCCACGCAGAGCGTCCTTTCTTCAAGGATTTAGTAGAATTCATGACTTCTGGACCAATCGTTGCTGCAGTTTTAGAAAAAGACAACGCAGTTGCTGATTTCCGTACTTTAATCGGTGCTACTAACCCAGCTGAGGCTGCAGAAGGTACAATCCGAGCTAAATATGCTGAATCTATCGATGCTAACGCTGTTCACGGTTCTGATTCTGACGAAAATGCTGCTATTGAAGCTGCTTTCCACTTTGCTGCGAAAGAAATTTTCTAATCGAATAAGATTACAAAACATTATACAAATCCTTCTGAAAATATTCGGAAGGATTTTTTTTGGCTCAAAATTTACTTACCTTTAAATCAAATTCTAAAAAATGAAAAAAATAATTTTAGCCACATTTACAATCGCAGCTTTTGTTGTGTCAAGTTGTAAAAGCGAAACAGAACCTGTAAAAAATGATGTAGAAAATGTAGAAGATTCAGTAAAAGTTGAAGCAAAAACTGCCGAAGAATCTATTCAATACGAAGGAGCTTACAAAGGAATTTTGCCTTGTTATGAGAAAGATTGCAAAGAGGTTGAAATGGAAATAAAATTATTACCAAACAAAGGATATGTCTATTCTACAAAACGTCTGGGGTTAGATAAAATGGCAATTATGACAACTGGAACTTTTCAGTTTAAAGAAGATGGAAATACAATTGTTTTTCCTGAAATTGCCAATGTTCCGAATGCTTTTTTGGTTGAAGAGGGAAAAATTACTCAGTTAAATAAAAATCAGAAGAAAATAGAATCGGCCGATTCTGCTAAATTTGTTTTGACAAAAGAAAAATAGATAAAAAAAGGTTTCGATATGAAACCTTTTTTTATTGTAATAATTTTAGATTCTTTGATAAACTCAGAATAATTGTTTTCAAAACTCTGATAAAGTAAATGTCATTCCGACGAAAGGAGGAATCTGAGATTCTTCATTCCACTTACGTTGCATTCTGACTTATTATCCATAAGTCATGTTGAACTCATTTCTACATCGCATTATACAAAGTATTTTACCTCAACTCCAATCGACAAACGAAGTTTACTTTTTCTTGATTAACAACTTTAAACTGAATTAAATTCTTAGTTTCTAATTTCTGAATTTCTATTTTGTCATGTAAACTTAATTCTTTCAAGAAATTCATATCAATCGCTTTGATACGATGTTTGAATATTATTTCAGGATCAATAGTATTCAAACACCAATCCAAATATTTGGTATTATTTGCGTGTTTTACGATATCTAAATCAGAAAACTGAACTTTATATTGAATAACTTCTGTTGGTTCAAAATCGATGTTTAAAATCGAATTCTCGACTTCCGTTGGTTTCAGATCAGGAAAACGTTCAATGTGAGATGAATCAATTTGAAGAATATCAGGACGACGTTTTTCTGTATTGAAAACCGCCCACAAACTTGAAGCTCCAATTAATTTTTTTCCATTTTTCTCGATTGTAAAATCACGAATAGATTTTGCACCTTTCAATACTTCAATCCAAGTTTTTACATCAACAAAATCTGTCCAAGAAGGTAATTCATCAATCTCAATTCGAAGTCGATTCATTACCCAAGATTGATTAAATTCTTGTAAATCAAAGAAACCTAAACCTCCTTTTATCGCGTGTTCTGAAGCAGTTAATTGAAAAAGATTTGCCATTTCAGACAATTTCATCTTACCTGTCGGATCACATTGAGAAAAATAAATCTCCCAATTTTTCGTATAAATTGATTTAAAATCTTCTGCTATTGGCATCGATAAAGTTTTGAATCTATCATTCTAAAATTATTTACCTAATTTCTTTTTCATATCCGCCATCATAACCGCAGCTACACCAGCTTCAACTCCTTTATTTCCATGTTTTCCGCCAGAACGATCAATTGATTGCTGTTCATTTTCGTCTGTTAAAACACAAAAAATAATTGGCATATTGTGTTTGATATTCAAATCTTTTATACCTTGTGTCACACCTTGACAAACATAATCAAAATGCGCTGTAGCACCACGAATCACACATCCAACAACGATAATTCCGTCCAAATCTGGATGAGTTTGTGCCACTTTATCCGCTCCATAAATCAACTCGAAACTACCCGGAACTTCGTATAAAGTAACATCATCAGGATTTGCACCCAAATCAATCAATGTATCTTTTGCTCCATCGCGCAAATTAAATGTGATATGATTATTCCATTCAGATGTAATAATTGCAAACTTAGAGCCCGCTACATTTGGTAATTCTGCTTTATTATATTGAGATAAATTTTTATTTTCTGTTGCCATTTTGTTTAAAATTTGAATGGTAAAATTACAAAAATGATTTAGGATAAACTTTGATTTGAATCAATAAAAAAAGCCGAACAACTTGTTCGGCTTGTAATTATCTTTTGAAGTGAATTATTTCGCAGTTTCAGAAGCGTATTTTAAACGCTCAATAAACTTCGCGGTTTCACCATTATTTGCATTTGGATATTTATCCTCTAAAGCTTGAAAATATTTTAAAGCATCAGCATTTTTACCTAATTCCATTGCAATTTCACCTGCTTTTGTGTAGTAAGTTGATTGTAAAGTTTCAACTTCTGTCGCTTCAGCAGCTTTTACATAGTAAGGTAAACCTTCTTCTAATTTGTTAGAAGCAACTAATGCATTTCCTAACATACCATATTTTTGCGCTAACATCACATTGTCATCTGTGTCAAAATCTTCTAATAATTTAACAGCAGACGCGTAATCTCCTAATTTATAATAAGAACTTGCCGCTTTGAAACGTGCTAAATTACCAGCATCAGTATTTCCATATTCATCAACAATTTGTTGTAAACCTTGGAAACTTCCTGCGCTACCATTAAGAGCGACGTTAATAGAATCTTGATCGAAAAGACGTTCTGCTTGTACCATTTCTTTGAAAGCGTCATCCGATTTAGGTTCTACGACTAATTTTAAGTAAGCAAAATAACCTAAAACAGCTACAATAATTACTCCTAAACCAATACCAATTGCTTTAGCATATTTTTCAACAAAGAACTCTACGTTGAAAGCTGTTCTATCTAATTTTTCTACGAATTGCTCTGTTGCGAATTCTTCTTTTTTATTATTTTTTGCCATTTTAATAATTTACGAGGTTGCAAAAATACAATTTGGAACAAATATATCCAATAAATTTATTTACAAACAACCTTTTAGAATAAATATGCTACTGATAAGTTCAACATTTGTGGACGATTTTCTGTTCTATATTGTCCATTTGATCCGTTCAAAATGTCAGATCCAACTTTTCCTAAACCGAATTCGTAACGTAAATCGAATAATAATTTAGAAACTTCTACACCTGCACCAATTTGCATTCCGACATTGAATTCGTCTTGTTTTGCAGTTGTAAAATCTTTTACAGATAATTTATCATCAAAATAGTAAGAGAAAACTGGACCAGCTTGAACGTGTCCGATTCCTAAAAATCTTTTTCCAACATTTACAGGAATATCTAAACGTTTTTTAGTTACATCAAGATTTTGTCCATCAACATCATATTCATTTTTGAATTGCGTATACAATAACTCTGGCTGAATGTAAATTCCTGCTAAAGAAACGCGCGCTAAAGCACCCGCTTGAAATCCAGCAGAAGCTTTTCCATCTCTCTTGAAAATATTTCCAGCATCTTGCCAAACTTTTCCTTTATCTGTATTGAAAACAGCTCCACCTTTGATACCAAAATCGATATTTTGTGCTGTAGCAAAATTTGCAGCTAAACCTACAATTGCAGTTAAAATTAATTTTTTCATAGAATTTTTATTTTTATTGATTTATTGTTGCTCTTTTAATAAGGCTTCTCTTAATTTCTTGAAAAGATTTGACGAATATACAAAATCAATAACATTTGGATTATCAGCCACCAAAATCTCCTCTTTTGTCCCTTCCCATTCCAAGAAACCATTTTTTAAGAAAACAATATGATCTCCAATTTCCATTACTGAGTTCATATCATGTGTATTTACAACGGTTGTTGTGTTATATTCTTTTGTGATATCATAAATTAATTGGTCGATAACTAAAGCCGTTTTCGGATCAAGACCAGAGTTTGGCTCATCAGCAAACAAATATTTTGGATTATTTACAATCGCACGCGCAATTGCCACACGTTTTTGCATTCCTCCAGATATTTCTGACGGATATTTTTTTAGCGCTGTACGAGCTATTTCTACACGATCTAACACTTCACGTGCACGTTTTTCGGCATCAGCATTTGACATATCCGAAAACATTTGCAATGGAAATTTTACATTTTCAACAATATTCATCGTATCATACAAAGCCGAACCTTGGAAAACTACTCCAATTTCTGAACGTAAACGTTGTTTTTCTTTGTAATCAAACTCGATCATATTATCTCCTTCGTACAAAATTTGACCTGAAGTTGGTGTTAATAATCCAATCAAATTTTTCAAGAAAACTGTTTTTCCAGAACCACTTTGACCAATAATTAAACTAACTTTTCCTTTCTCGAAAGTGACAGAAAAACCTTTCAGTACTTCTACTGCATCAAATGATTTTCTGATATCTTTTACTTCAATCATTAGCTCAAAATTGTTTGTGTTAATATTAAATTGATCACAATAATTGCTACTGATGTCCATACAACAGCTGTTGTTGCAGAACGACCAACTTCTAACGAACCTCCTTTTACTTTATAACCATAATATGCCGGAATTGTTGCGATAACAAACGCGAATACCATTGTTTTAAGGAATGTATAGACAAACAATTTTGTTGCCATATTCATTTGTAAACCTGTAATAAAATCGGCCGCTGACCATAGTTTTGTAAAAACACCAATGTAGTAACCTCCTAATAATCCAAATCCAATAGAAATCATAACCAATAAAGGATTGAAAAATACACAGGCGATAATTTTTGGTAAAATCAAGAAGTTTGCAGAATTGATTCCCATAACATCTAACGCATCAATTTGTTCGGTAACACGCATGGTTCCAATACTCGAAGCGATGTACGAACCTACTTTACCAACTAAAATTAGCGACATAATGGTTGGAGCAAACTCTAATACCAAAACCACTTTGGTTGCATAACCAATGTAGGCATCTGGAACAGGAATAGAAGCTCCTTGAAAGTTTTGTGCCATTTGTATTGCTACAACTGCACCCATAAATGTTGAGATAAAGGTTACAATCCCTAAAGAGTTGACACCTAAATCATATATTTCTCTAACGGTCAATTTCCAGAAAACGCTCAATTTTTGAGGTTTGCTAAATACTTTACCCATAAGCATAAAGTATGACCCTAAATTTTCGATTAGTTTCATTACGACAAAATTAATATTTTTATTGGAAAGGCTTTTTATTTATCTTGCACAATGTGAATTTAGAACATTTAACTTCTTATCTCCCTCATAATGCAGACTTGTATGTAAAAAAGTGGTTAGAAAATCATTTTATAACGTTAAAAATTACAAGAAGACGTGAAACTAAATTGGGAGATTATCGCAAATTAGTCGAAAATAATCGTCATCAAATTACAGTGAATGGCGACTTAAATCAGTATGCTTTCTTTTTTGTTTTTACACATGAAGTGGCGCATCTCAAAACTTTTGTTCAGTTTGATTCTCGTAAAATAAATCCGCATGGAAAAGAATGGAAAACCATTTTTGGGCATTTATTATTAGAATCTCTTCACATTTATCCCGAAGAATTGCAACCGTATATTCTTCATCATGCCAAACATCCAAAGGCAAGTTTAGGAGCGGATATTAATATCTCAAAATATATTATAGATGATAAAAATCCTGCTCAAATTTATCTTGAAGATTTGGAGGATGGCACAATATTTTCGATTGGAAAAAGAATCTTTAAAAAAGAATCTAAACGAAAATTAAGGTATCTTTGTTTAGAGTTGAAAACCAAGAAAAAATATTTGATAAACGCAACTGCAACTGTAAATAAACTTTAAAAGACAATCATGAATAATAAAGATAACTACGCTGTTATCCTTGCCAGTGGTACAGGAGTGAGATTATGGCCTTTGAGTACAATTAAGAAACCAAAACAATTTCATGATTTATTAGGAATAGGAAAAACTTTTATTCAATTAACGTATAATCGCCTTAAAAAAATCGTTCCGCAAGAAAATATTTTCATTGTAACTATTCAAGATTATAAAGAGATTGTAAAAGAACAATTACCAGATTTTGAGGATAAAAATTTTATCATCGAACCAAGAGTCATGAATACCGCAGCTTGTAATTTATTGGCCGCAATGACAATCCAACAATTTAATCCAAATGCAAAATTGATTATTTCTCCTTCAGATCATTTTATTTTTGATGAAGATGAATTTGTAGAAAAAGTAAATCTTGCTTTCGAAGATGCTGATAACGATCGATTGATTACTTTGGGAGTAGCTCCAACGCGACCAGATGTTAATTACAGTTATATTCAGTTCATCGAAAATACAACACCTATAAAAAAAGTAAAATCTTATATCGATAAACCTGATTTAGAATTTGCTGAATCTTTTATAACGAGTGGTGAATTTATTTGGAATACAGGAATCCTTATTTGGTCTGTAGATAGTATTGTAAAAGCTTTTCAACAACATTTACCTTCGATGAAAGAAACTTTGAAAAAATATTTTAATCTTGAACGTTCTTTACAAAATACAGAAACTTTAAAACCTGTTTACACAACGTTAGATGTAACTTCTATCAACAAAGGAATTTTAGAACAAGCAGATAATGTTTATGTCATTCCAACAACTTTTGGCTGGAGTGATATTGGAACTTGGTCTGCAATCAACGAAAAGTATAAATACACAGGTGAAGATCAGGACGAAAATCACAATACATTATTATGCAAACATTTTTCTGGTTACAACGCTAAAAATAATTTTATTTATTCTACACAAGACAAAGCTATTATTATTGATGGATTAGACAGTTATGTGGTTATTAATTCGGAGAAAGGATTACTCATTTGTCCTCGAAGCAATGTACAGTTTATAAAAACTTATGTGAGCGATTTGAAATTACAGAAAAACGGAGAAAAATATTGTTAATAAAAAAAACTCTTCAAGAATCTTGAAGAGTTTTTTTTATGTATTTATAATTTTAATCTTTATCGAAGTGTAATCACATTTTGACCAACTTTGTATCCATTTTGGTAAATATCAATTTTATATTCACCTTTTGGAAAATCATAATCAACCCAGTCAAAATTAACTCTTGAACCAGACATATTATTGTAATTAACTTTTACACGATCAGAATATTCTACAGAAGATCCAGAACGTAAAGTTGTTTCACCAGCATCAGCCCCTTTAAATTTTCCTATCTCGCCGCTTGGTTTATAAATAGATACATACAATTCTTTGGTTTCTGAAGTCGCATTCAAGTTTTTATCCAAATCAAAGGATACTCTAACCTTATCAATTCTTCTTGCTCGCGTTGTTTCCACTTCTTTTCCGCTTGATTTTACTCGCAAACCTTTAATCGTATAATTTGAAATCGATAAAGTAGAATTTGTTTCTTTGATTAAATTCTGATGATTTTCTTTTTCAGTACTCAAATTTGATTCAACAGTTTTTTTCTGCTCATTCAAATGAGAATTTTCCGAAGTTAACTCTGTATTCTTGTTTGTCAGCTTTTTATTTTCGTCTTTCAAGCGAACAATTTCTTCTTTATAAACTTTAATATCTGCTTGTAAAGAGGTTATCAAACGTTTAGCACGTTGCAATTCTCCACTTGTAATTCCTTCTTTATTTAAGATTGATTGAATCTCTTTTTGTTTCTCCAAAATCAATCGATCTTGATAACTTAAAGAAGAATCTTTTTTTACAACACGAGTTTTAGCATCATCAAAATCTGATCTAATTATACGTAATTCTTGTTTCAGAATTTCTCTAGATCGTTCCAAATCATTGATATCACTTTGCATTTCTATCGAAGATTTTGCATTTGCTTCTTTAGAATATACAATATACCCAATAGCTAATAACAAGGATACTGCTAAAACAGCAATAATAATATTCTTTACGAATTCATTTTTATGTTTAGGGTTTGTAGAGGGCTCGAGATCTTTGTATTCAGTCATTTTAATTATTTCGAGGAAAAATTATTGAATCAAAAATTAAACCAATTTTATAATAATTAATAACTAATGTTAAATTTAACATTTACAAATTGTAATAAAACTTAATAAATAAAGACTTTTTAATCGTATGTCTCTTTTTTAATGTCTTCAGAAGCTTCGTCTAATTTATTTTCGGCTTTTGTTTTTAATTCATCAGCTTTTTCTTCCAATTCTGTTTTTTCTTCTTTAAAAGTTTCTTTCAAATCCGAAACTTTCTCTTTCACAAAAGCACTTGTTTCTTTCATTTGCTTTTCCGCAATATCTTTTACTTCGTTATAATCTTGCTTCGATCTTTCTTTAAAATCTCTAGCGGCTTCTTTCGATTGTTCTTTCAGATCACCAGAAGCATCTTTTATATTATTGATTGTTTTACGCGCAAAATCCGATGCATCATCTGCAATCAATGTTCCTGCTTTTTTCACAGTTGCCGAAACATCGTCAAATTTATCTCCCGCAACATCAATCGCGGTTTCCGTTTTTCCTAAAATTCTTTTCAAAAAAGTTCTAAGTCCCATAATAATTTATTTTGTTGATTATTTTCAGTTTAAATTTACAGCTTCATTCGTAATTTTAGAATGAATTAATTTAATTTTTTATTTAAAAAAATGAATTTCAGCTATTTTAAACGATATTATTTCAGAATTTTAATGTTCAGTTTACTGACTATTTTTAGTTGTAATCCGAAGAAAAATCAATCCAAAACACATCAAAATACTTCATCCGAAGAAATATCCTTCAAATATTCGACCAAAAACAAAAATTTTGTCAGCGCGCATCGTGGAGGAAGTGGAATACATGGTTTTCCCGAAAATTGTGTCGAAACTTTTGAACATCTTTATCAAAAAGGAATACAAATTTTTGAGATTGATGTTGCCGAAACAAAGGATAATCAACTTATTTTAATGCACGATAATTCGTTGCAACGAACAAGCACAGGGCGACAAGATGTCAATCAAGTTGACTTAAAAACCATTAAGGAATACTTTTTGGTAGATGATTTTGGACAACAAACGTCATACAAAATTCCGACTTTTGCAGAAGCGCTAAATTGGGGGAAAAGTAAACCGATTTATTTTATGGTTGACATCAAAAAAGGTGTTGATTATCGTGATATTGTGAAGACAATAGAACATGTAAACATGCAAAAACAGGTTGTTTTGGTGACGTATACAGTTGGTCAAGCGAAAAAGTTGCATCAACTTGCGCCAGATATGCTATTGTCTGTTTCGATGCGAAACGAACGCGAATTTAATGAAATGATGAACAGCGGAATTCCGACTGACAAAATGGTTGCCTTTACAGGAACTCGACGCAATGACAAATCATTTTTAAACAAAATTCATGACAAGGATATTTTGGTCATTTTTGGGACGTTAGGAAACTTAGACAAAAGTGTTTCGGCGAGAAATGGACAACTTTACCGCGATTTAGAAAAAGATGGTGTCGACATTTTTGCAACAGACAGAGCAATGGATGTACATCAAACGATTAATAAAAATTAAATGGAAACAATATCACTTAAGGATTCAAATTATTTTTCAAAATTGATGCTAAATTATATCAATCAAGACGAGGATTTGAAAAACTTCTACAACCTATTTCCAACCAAAGAAAACTATATAAAACAAGCGAAAAATAAGCTTGGACATTATAAAAATAGAGCAATTCTTGTTGAACAAATTTCGAAACAATTAGGTCATTTAGATTTATCGGAAAAGCAACAAAATAATCTACAAAAATTAAGAGAAAAGAATACAGTAACAATTACGACTGGACATCAATTAAATTTATTTACAGGTCCAATTTTCTTTTTTTATAAAATTTTGCAAGTTATCAAAGCATGCGAAGAATTGAATAATGAACAAAGTGAAATCAATTTTGTTCCGATGTTTTGGATGGCGACAGAAGATCACGATTTCGAAGAAATTAATCATTTCAAATTTGGAGATCGAATTATTCATTGGGAAAAAGAATTTGGTGGACCAGTTGGTCGTTTATCAACAAACGGTTTACAAAAAGTTTTTGATTCATTTTTGTCATTAATTCCAAATGGAAAAAAGAAAACTGAATTGCAAAATTTGATTGAAGCATCTTATTTATCGAATGATAATTTGACAGACGCAACACGAAAATTGGTTCATTTATTATTCAAAGATCTTGGATTGTTGATGATTGATGGAGATGATAAAGAATTGAAAAAATTGATGATTCCAACTTTTGAAGAAGAATTAATTCAGTCAATATCGTTCAAAAAAGTAATACCTCAAAATGAGAAATTAGAACAATTGGGGTATTCTATTCAAGTGAATCCTCGTGAGATAAATTTGTTTTATATCAATCAAAATAATTCGCGCGAACGTATTGTTGAACAAAATGGAACGTATTTTGTCAATAACACTTCAATCAAATTTTCGAAAGAAGAAATTATTGCCGATTTACATCAAAATCCAGATAAATTTAGCCCAAATGTGATTTTGAGACCATTGTACCAAGAAACAATTTTACCAAATGTTGCCTATGTTGGCGGCGGTGGCGAAATGGCTTATTGGTTACAACTGAAAGAAATGTTCAATCAATTTGAAGTTGATTTTCCACTTTTAGTTTTGAGAAATTCATTGTTAATCCGAACTGAAAAACAATACGAAAAACAACAAAAATTAGATCTATCAAACGAAGATTTATTTTCGAATAGTTTAGCAATCACAAAAAAACGTTCGATAAATTCATCAGAAATTGCTCCAAAACTTCCTGAATTGGAAGAAGAATTAAAAAGCATTTTTGAACGTTTGGAACATTTGAGTTCGTTAACAGAATCTTCTTTTGCCGATATGATACAAGCGCAGCGCACAAAACAGTTGAAAGGTTTTGAGAAAATAAAACAACGTTTGGTGCATGCAGAAGTGAAAAAAAATGAAGATTTATTGAAGAGAATCGAGCAATTATTAAATGATCTTTCTCAACAAAATGGTTTGCAAGAACGTGTGAAAAATTTTGCTGATTTTGATTACATTAATATTCAGTATTTCATTGATTTTATTGAAGATAGTCTTCGACCTTTTGAATTTGAGTTCATCATAAATACATTGAAAGAGGAACTCTAAACAAAACATAATTTGTATATTTGACCACGAAAATTCATCTAAATGAAAAAAATATTAGCTTTATTGTTATTTGTTGGTGCATCAGCACTTTATGCTCAACAAAAAACGCATACAGTTCAAGCAAAAGAAACCGTTTACGGAATTTCGAAGCAATATGGTGTTTCGCAAGAAGAATTGTATAAAGCCAATCCTAAAATTGAAAAAAATGGGATTCATCCAGGTGATTTGATTGTGATTCCAGGTAAAGGAACTACGACAACCAAACCAACTGAAACCAATACACAAACGACTACGTCAAACGTAAAAATTTCGGACGATAATTATCAATATATTACAATTGAGCCGAAAGAAACGGTTTACAATTTGACAAAAAAATATAAAATTTCGGAAGAAACATTGAACTCATTAAACCCTCAAATCAAAGAAAGAGGTTTAGAAATTGGTGACGTAATCAAGCTTCCAAAAGATGTGACAAATAAAGTTTTTTCTGTTCCAAAAGGAACGCATTTAATCAAAAAAGGAGAAACTTTATACACTTTAGCAAAACAGTATAATGTAAGTGTTGACGATTTATATGCAGAAAATCCAGCTTTACAAACAGGTGTAAAAGAAGGAATGGTGATAACGATTCCTAAAAAATCTGGTTCTGTTGTAATCGAAGAAAACACGATCAACTATGTTGTTCAGAATGGAGATTCGGCTTACGGAATTTTAGAAAAATACAACACGAATTTAGATGAGTTATTGCGTTTAAATCCTGATTTAATCAATGGTTTAAAAGCTGGAATGACACTTAAAATTCCATTGCAAAAAAATGCTAAAATCATCAAATACGGAACTGCAGGAAAGTTGAAACGTGCTAATGACAATGAAATTAATGTTGCTATTATGCTACCTTTTGATGTTGCAAATAATCCGCAATTAAAAAATTCGCAAGCAATGCAATTTTTTACTGGAGCTAAATTAGCGTTGACTCATTTGGCGAAAAAAGGTAAAAATGTAAATGTGAAAGTGATCGATACGAAAAACGGAAACTTGCAAGATATTTTATCAACAACAGATTTTAGTAAAACGGATGCTGTTATCGGCCCATTGAACACGTCTGATATTACAGAAGTTGCCAACTTCTTCAGTAATTCTGGTATCGCTGTGATTTCGCCTTATGCAAATGACGATTCGTTAAATTCTTTCAATGATTTATTGATTTCTAATCCAAAAGATGAAGTAATTGCAGATCAAATCATCGAAGAAATTGGGAAAAACTTTGCTGGAGAACAAGTTTATTTATTAACAAATCGTGACGATCAAGAGTTAGCAAGTTATACGAAAAAACAATTAGAAAAACAGTTGAAAGCAAATGTTGTCATTGTAGATAGCGCTGCAAAAATTGTTCAACCACACGATAAAGTGAATGGCGAAGATTATTATACGCCAATTATTACGGTTTTAGTTGGTGATGATGATAATTTGGGAAAACAATATTTAGAGAAATTAAAAACATTTAACAAAGATAATATCAAAGCTTACGGAATAAAATCGGTTTCGGTTTATGATGTTTATAATGCAGATAATGCAAAAAATATCGATGCATTCCGCGAATTTGGTTTTGTGTTTAGTACTGCGCGATTAATCAATACAAGAGATACGGAAGTGCAAAGTGTAATCAAAGATTTCAAGGAAGTTTATTGTGAATTTCCGACGCGTTACGAGCAATTAGGTTACGATGTAACGTACGATATTGTGGACAGAATGAATAATAAAGGTGATGTTACCAACAATATTACAACAGAAAACACACGTTTGGCATCGAAGTTTGCATACAAAAAAATAAGCGGAAGCAAAGCTTATACGAATGATGCGAGCCGAATTGTTCGTTTACCTAAAAAATAATTTTATCAAAAAATTATATACCAAAAAGCGATGCTAAAATTTAGCATCGCTTTTTTCTTTTTATCAACATTTAGAATTAAAACCTTGTATTGAACGGATTTTTTCTAAATTTGACTATGCACAAACTTAAAGACAATTTACTCGTAAAAGTTATTCTTGCCATTGTACTCGGAATTTCACTCGGCGGAATAATACCAGAAGCTATTGGTCGTATTTTTATGACTTTCAATGATTTTTTTAGCGAATTACTTAACTTTTTGATTCCATTAATCATTGTTGGATTAATTGTTCCATCAATTGGAAGATTAGGACAAACAGCCGGAAAATTATTATTAGCAACCGTTTTAATTGCTTACGGATCAACCATTTTTTCAGGATTATTAGGTTACTCAGCGAGTATGTCTATCTTTCCACAATTATTAGAACATCAAACTGGTCAAATTAATTTAGCCGAAAAAGCAAAAGAATTTACACCATACTTTTCGATAGAATTTCCTCCGTTATTTGATGTAATGCCAGCTTTGGTATTTTCATTTCTTTTCGGAATTGGATTATCACGATTGAAAGATTCGACTTTTGGGAAATTTGCAGATGATTTTGAAGAAATTATTACGTATTTAATTCAAAATTTAATCATTCCATTATTACCAATTTTCATTTTCGGAATCTTCTTGAACATGTCATATTCAGGACAAGTGGTAACAATTATGAATGTATTTTTGAAAATAATTGGTGTAATTTTCGTGCTACATGTTTTCTTATTAGTGCTTCAATTTACAATTGCTGGAATTATTGCGAAAAAGAATCCATTTAGCATGATGAAATTGATGTTACCAGCCTATTTCACAGCATTAGGAACACAATCTTCAGCGGCTACAATTCCTGTAACAATTGCGCAAGTAAAGAAAATTGGAGTTCGAGATGAAATTGCCAATTTCGCTGTGCCGTTGTGTGCAACAATTCATTTATCTGGTTCGATGTTAAAAATCGTTTGTTGTTGTTTAGCATTGATGTTAATACAAGGTATGGAAATTGATTTTGTTCAATTTTTAGGATTTATGATGATGCTTGGAATTGCGATGGTTGCAGCACCTGGAGTTCCTGGTGGAGCGATTATGGCAGCGATTGGTATTATTGCTTCGATGTTAGGATTTAATGCAGAAAATCAAGCATTGATGATTGCACTTTATATCGCAATGGATAGTTTTGGAACAGCAGGAAATGTAACTGGAGATGGAGCTATTGCTGTAACGTTGAATAAATTATTCAAAAAAGAAGTTCAATAAAAAAAATATTAACCCAAATAAAAAAAGAGTTCCAAAAATATTGGAACTCTTTTTAGTTTTAAGAATATTTAAATAAATGAAGAATGTTTTTTTTTATTGTATACCGATTCCACCACCGTTTTGCTCTGTTTTATTTTGCTGAGCTTCGGCTCTTGATTTAACTTTTCCTCCAAAATTGTAAGTAAATCCTAAGTAAGCTGTTTGAGATTCCCAGTTGAAGTTTGCATATCCATAATATGGATCATCCATATGAACTCTTGCACGCATCGTTTTGAAAACATCATTAACACGAGCAGACAAAGAAGCTTTTCCGTCCATAAACGTGTAACGTAAACCTAAATCCATTCGCCACATTTCTAACATTTCTCCTTGTAAAAATTTAGTTTTACCTCTAAAGAATCCAAATTGTTGTAAACTTAATTTCTTAGATAAATTATACGTATTATTCATACGAGCAGAAAATACATTTGCTGTAATTTTCTTGTGGTCATTTTGCATTTCAGAAGAAGTAAAATCACCTGCCAAATAAACATTCATCCATTTAGCCAATTTATAATTCCAGCTTGCTTCAACTCCAAATTTATTTACTTTATCGTAGTTCAAATTGTACTGAATAATTGCAGACTCGATATCTTCATCCTTTTTGAATGATTGAATGATATTGTCTTTTACACTTCTGTAAAATAAATTCGCAGAAATAGAACCTTTTGTTAATTGTTTTAAATAACCAATTTCATAAGAATCTGTATATTCTGGACGAAGATTTGGATTTCCTTCGCTCGACATTAATGCTGTTGAATATTGAGGAACTGGAGTTAATTGATAAATTCCTGGTCGATTAATTCGTCGGCTATAGTTTAATGATAATTGTGCTTTTTCAGTCAAATCATACGTTAAGAAAGCCGAAGGAAATAAATCTGTATAATCTTTTTTCAGAGTTCCTGCTTCATTTGGTGAATAAAACCAATCTGCATTATCTTCAACACGCTCTAAACGTAATCCAACTTGCGCTCCAAACTTATTAAATTTCTGTTTGTAATTTGTATAAGCAGAATAAAACGAACGATCGAACTGAAAATCTACTGACGGATTATATATATTTCCATTAAGAGGATTTGTTAATTCTTTCGTAGAATCCATATCATTATCATTAGACTCTTTACGATATTGAATTCCTGCTTCTAATTTTCCTGCATTTTCAATTTGATTGGTATAATCTAAATTAATACGAGTTGTTTGCGTTTTATCGTAACGATATTCTTGATAAAACTCGTCTTTTGGAAATGTATTTAAGTAATCTCTGTCATCATCCTCTTTATTAATCGAATAAAATGCATCTAAAACAAGATTGTGATCTTTTTTATTAAAATCTAATTTGTAATTCAAACTATAATCAGAACTTCTTGAATCTGACCAAATATCATTTCTATTTAATTTATTAAAATTAGTTTTTAAAACATTTGTATTGATTAAAGCAGCATGATCTCCATCCCACTGATTTGTATAAATCGTTAAAGCATTTTTATCATTGATAAACCAATCGAATCCTGCTTTATACGATAAATTTCTATTTTTTGTATTTTGAATATCAAATAATTGATCAATTTGATCATCATAATTACGACCAATACCATTTTGTTTTGCTGGACGATCAGCGTAATTAATATTTCCAAATAAATTGAACTTTCCTACATTCACATTTGTATTCAATGATGTATTGAAACGGCTTTTCTTTCCTTGTTCATAACCTGCAATCAACCCAATATTATAACCTTTTTTAGTTCCTTTTACCAAAACAATATTGATGATTCCAGAATTTCCATCCGCTTCATATTTTGCTGAAGGATTGGTAATAATTTCAATTCGTTGAATTTGATTCGAAGGAATTTGCTTTAACAATTGCGCTGCTGACTGAGAAGAAGGTTTACCATCTACAAAAACTTTTACATTCTCGTTTCCTCTTAATGACAATGCTCCTGTTTGTTGATCCACATTTACAGACGGAATATTATTCAGAACAGAAGCAGCATCAGATCCAGCAGATACCAAATCGTTCCCAACTTCAACAATACGTTTATCAATTTCATTACGATATTGAGAAGTTTGCGCACGAACAAATGCACCTTTCAGTTCTACGGTTTCCGCTTTTTCTACTTGTAAAATGATGTTACCTAAATTTAATTCACCTCCTTTTACCTCTGCAGTTGTTACAGATTGTTGATAACCAAATTCTGTAATCACCAAACGATAATTTCCGTCTTCCAAATCTGGAATCTCAAATGTTCCGTCTTCATTTGCATACACTTCATCGAATAATTCTTTTGAATCTGCTTTATAAATCTGAATAGCAGCCATACCAACCGCTTCATTTTTTGCATTTTCAATCTTTCCTTTCACAGGATGTTGTTCCTGCGAGAATCCGTAAATAGAGCAAACGGAGAAAAGAATAGCTAAAGTAAATTTGTTTAATCTCATAGTTAATATTTTTTAATAGTACTATGTTTTACATAATACATAATAAGAGTTGTCCGTACTTTTTCCTAATTAGACGTTTTAAAAAATGTTTTGTTACAAAATATTTAACCTTTTTTTATTTTTCAAGTACTATGTTTTGCATAATACGTAAACCTAATCGTTGGATGATTTTACTAATAAGACGCAACAACTTCAATAATGTTACAAGAATTTTTAATTTTTTTTAAAATTTTTTTCCTCGACTGAAAAACTTACATTTATCATTCAATTAATATTAATCAAAAAATTGCTAAAACATTGAGTTCAATTGTCATATTAGGTGCGGGAAATGTTGCGTTTCACTTAACTCGTGCATTAATCGAAAACACTTGCAATGTTCGACAAATTTTCAATAGAACATTAGAACACGCTAGAGAAATCGGAGAAGCAAATAGAATTTCGTATACCGATAAAATTTCTGAAATAGAAAAAGCAGACATTTATATTATTGCGAGCGCAGATTCTGGAATCGAAGAGTTTTCTCATTATATTCCGTATGATGATGTTTTGGTTGTACATACTTCTGGTTCGTCTCCAATGTTTGTTCTGAAAGGCGATTACCGAAAAGGCGTTTTTTATCCGTTGCAAACTTTTTCGAAAGAAAGAACAATGCGTTATGATAATATTCCGTTTTTTATCGAAGCCGAAAATCCTGAGGATTTAAAGACGTTGAATGATTTAGGAAATCGAATTTCAAACGAAGTTCACGAACTTAATTTTGCAAGTAGAATGCAAGTGCATATGACAGGTGTTTGGGCAAATAATTTTGTCAATCATTTATATTATATCGCAGGAAATATTTGTGAGCAAAACAATGTTCCGTTCGATGTTTTGTTGCCTCTTATACAGGAAACAGCAAATAAAGTAATCGAAATGAGTCCAAAAGATGCGCAAACTGGTCCAGCAAAACGTGGAGATCAAGTGATTATTGATCGTCATTTAGAGGCCTTACAAGATGATTCGAGATTATTACAGATTTACCAAATATTGACAGATTCAATCAAACGAGTTTACGAAAAATGATAAGTTATAAAGAAAAACTAAATAACATTAAAACCGTTATTTTAGATGTAGATGGAGTTTTGACAGATGGAAATTTAATTTTATTACCAACTGGCGAAATGGTGAGAACAATGAATACGCGCGATGGTTATGCAATGCAATTAGCCATCAAACAAGGAATACGAATTGCGGTGATTACAGGCGGAAGAGATGAAGCTGTAGTGAGTCGTTTAAAATATTTAGGCTTAACAGATATTTACGTGAACAAACGTGATAAAGTAGAAGCTTTTGAAGATTTACTTTTTTCTTATGGATTAGATCCTGATGAAATCGCTTATATGGGCGATGATTATCCAGATTTGGCCGTGATGAATTTAGTTGGATTATCAGCTTGTCCTAACGATGCGTGTATGGATGTGCGCAAAGCTTCGGAATATATTTCACCAGAAAACGGTGGAAAAGGTTGTGTTCGCGATTTATTAGAACAAATCTTGAAAGTTCAAAACAAATGGTATAATGCAGAAGAAGTTGCTTCTGTATAAAAGAATTTGAAATGTTATTAACAGAAAAATTAAAAGATACCAATATCATTTTGGCATCACAATCGCCAAGAAGAAAAGAACTTTTAGCTGGATTGGGATTACAATTTTCGACAATTTCACTGGATATTGACGAAACATTTGATCGCAACGAATTCAAGAAAGAACAAATCACCGAATATCTTTCCGCTAAAAAAGCCAAAGCTTATACAGATATTCAACCAAATGATTTGATTATTACGTCGGATACAACTGTTTGGGTGGATGATGATTCGTTAGAAAAAGCTTCGAATAGAGAAGAAGCGTACGAAATGATTAAAAAATTAAGCGGAAAAACACATTCTGTTTATACATCAGTTACAATTCGTTCTTTAGAAAAAGAAGTTACTTTTTCAGACGAAACGCAAGTTACTTTCGCAGATTTAACAGATGAAGAAATTTATTTCTACATTGATAATTACAAACCTTTCGATAAAGCGGGCGCTTATGGAGTTCAGGAATGGATTGGTTACATTGGTGTGGAGAATATGAATGGAAGTTATTTCAATGTAATGGGACTTCCAACGCACAAACTATATAAAGAATTAGTAAAATTCTAAACATATAATCCAGCTCCGGCTGGATTTTTTTATTCTACAATTATCGTATTTTTGTTTTTCTAAAAAATCAATTTTATGAAGGTCGGTTTATATTTTGGATCATTCAATCCTATTCATGTCGGACATTTAATTATTGCCAATCATTTTCAACAATTCACCGATTTAGATCAGGTTTGGTTTGTGGTTTCGCCTCAAAATCCATTGAAGAAAAAAAGTTCTTTAGCAAATGAATATGATCGATTAGAAATGGTAGAATTAGCGATTAAAGATTATCCTAATCTTCGTGCTTCTAACATCGAATTTACGTTACCGAAACCTTCTTACACGATTGATACCTTAATTCATCTGAACGAAAAATTTCCTGAGCATGACTTTGCGTTGATTATGGGTTCTGATAATTTGGATGGAATTTCGAAATGGAAAAACGCTGAGATTTTAATGCGCGATTATCAATTGTATGTTTATCCGCGTCCTGGTTATTCGCAAAAAGAAAATTTGGATAATGTAGAAATGGTTGAAGCGCCTTTGATGGAAATTTCTTCTACATTTATTCGAAATGCAATAAAAGATGAAAAAAATATAAAACCTATGTTACCTCCAAAAGTTTGGGAATATTTGGATGGAAGTAATTTGTATGGATGATTTTAATTTGGAAACTTGAAGATTATGATTTGGATTAATTTTAGTAATTTGGTATAAAACTATATGTCTAAATTCATTTCGATTTTATTACTCATATTTTTATCATCTTGTCAAACTCAAGATAAATTATATTATAATTTTTATAAACTCAATACAAATTCATTTGAAAAAAACGCATCAAGTAAATATCAAAATATAATTTATATTCGTTCATTTTATAATAATGTAGTTAAAAAAAAGGTAAATGGATTTAAAAGTCTTACCTATAATTATTCAACAAAAGAAAAAACATACATTAAAACAGAAAAATATAATCGAAAAAAATTTGAAACTTCTAATATTGAATTAACAAATTTCAAAGAATTTGACTTCATATTAGAAAATTATTTAAATGGGAATATTGAATATTTGCAATCTTTACAAGATTCTTTTATTAGTGCTGAGATGGGATCTTACTTCTATATTTTTGATTTTGGAAATAAAAAAGTCTTCAAAATAAATGCAATAATTTTTGACTCCAACAATAATTTAATTCAACACCATGACAAAACAAGCTACTATAAATAATTTAGAAGAATTAGTTCATTTATTTGATGCGTATCGTCAATTTTATGATAAGGAATCTGATGTAAAAGCAGCGGAAAAATTTCTAGAAGCAAGAATTGTAAATGACGAATCGGTTATCTTTTTAGCCTATAATAAAGACGAAAAAGCAGTTGGTTTCGTACAATTATTTCCTTCATTTTCATCTACTCGAATGAAACGTTTCTGGATTTTGAATGATTTATTTGTTTCACCAGAATTTCGCGGACAAGGTTTTTCAAGAGAATTGATAGAAGAAGCAAAAAATCTGTGTCGCAAAACAGATGCTTGTGCAATGTTGTTAGAAACAAGTGTTACGAATGATATTGGAAATTCATTATATCCAAGTGCTGGATTTCAATTGCGTGATGATGCAAATTTTTATGAATGGGAAGTTTAACCAAATTGACGTTTCAATTCGTAGATAATATCTTCTAATCCATTTAATTTTATTTCATAAACAGTGGATAAAAGAATTCCTAATTTCCCTTTCGGAAAACCACCTTTACCAACAAACCATTCCAAATAAGAAACAGGTAAATCGCACAACAATCGCCCTTCGTATTTACCGAAAGGCATTTTAGTTGTGACAATTTCTTTTAATATTTCGGGACGAAATCCTTCCATTATTTTGTTACAGTTCCTTTGTACGTTGACATTCCATCTTTGAAATTCTTCGCATTTTTGAAACCTTTTTCTTGCATTTTTTCTGTTGCTAATTTTGCTCTAACACCAGATTTGCAATAAATGAAATAATTCTTTTTTGTATCTAATTTCTGAATTTCTTCTTCGAAATTTGGATTTTTCACATCTATATTTACCGCTCCAGGAACATGACCTTCAGCAAACTCTTCAGGTGTACGAACGTCTAACAAAACATTCTTTTTACTCTTGAAATTAATTTCATTTACATTATCTAATGTCGAAATTATTTCTTCTATTTTCGCTTCTTTTCCTTCTGAACTTGACGAATTGCTTGCACAAGAACCTAAAAAAAGTGTTCCTGCAATCATTGCAACTCCTAAAATTTTATTTACCATTATATTGATTCATTGTATTACCTAATCCTTGAAAAATAAACGACAAAACTGCATCAGCAGCCAAATTCAATCGTTCATTCATTTTTTCATTTTCTTCTGCCGACCAATCGCCTAACACATAATCCACTTGTTTACCTTCCGAAAATTCGTTTCCTACACCAAAGCGTAATCGCGCATAATTTTGTCCGCCAACTTTATTTTGAATATCCTTCAAACCATTGTGTCCACCATCGCTACCTTTTCCACGCATACGAATTGTTCCGAAAGGCAAGTTCAAATCATCTGTAATGACAAAAATATTTTCTAACGAAATATTTTCTTTTTTCATCCAAAAACGAACCGCATCTCCACTCAAATTCATGTATGTATTTGGTTTTAACAACGTAACTGGACGCGCTTTATATTTAAACTGTGCTACTTCACCAAAATTTGATGGTGAAAATTTAGCATCAACTTTTTTAGCAACTTCTTCAACAACCTTGAAACCAATATTATGACGAGTATTTTCGTATTGAGCACCAATATTACCAAGCCCAATAATCAGATATTTTTGCATGAAACAAAATTACATCTTTTTGCAATGATTAGAAATAAATATTTACCTTTGCTTTAAAGTCTACTGAATTGGTATAGATTTTGTAAATACATGAAATCGATAAAAAATTATCATGAGAAAAATAATTAGCGTTTTAATATTATTTGTTGGAATTAATGCATTTTCGCAAAAAATTCCGTCAGTGATGAAAACTGAATTTCCCGCAACAGCTTTGCAAGATAGCGTAGTTGATTTAGAAGGAAATTCGGCAACCATAGAAAAAGTTTTTTCAAACTATAAAGGAAAAATTGTCTTGTTGGATTTATGGGCAACTTGGTGTGGAGATTGTATCAAAAACATGCCTGCTTTGAAATCTTTGCACGAAAAAAATCCTGACGTAACCTTTGTTTACCTTTCAATGGACAAGAATGAGGAAGCTTGGAAAAATGGTATTAAAAAATATCAAATTGAAGGTCAACACTTTTACTTAGGAAACAACTGGAAAGGCAATTTTGGCACAGGGATTGATTTAAATTGGATACCAAGATATTTGGTTCTTGATCAAAATGGAAAAATTGCAGATTATTACAGCGTAAAAGCTGATGATCCTAAAGTTCAAGAAACAATTGATCGTTTAAGAAATAAGAAATAAATAGTTTATAGTTTACCAACCAAATGGTGATTGAAATTAAAAAATCAATCACCATTTTCTTTTATTAATCATTAGAAATCAATATCTTTCATAGAATAAAAATAAATATTCTATAATTTTTTATAGATCATTTTTTGTATCAAACTTTTAGTTATTATTGCATTGATTTTAATACCCTTTTTATTTATATGAAAATATGCTTCGTAATGTATCCTTGGGACAAGGTTGAACCAGGAAAAGACACCACTATGCGAATTATTAAAGAATGCGTAGATCGTGGATTTGAAGTATCCTATTTAACAAAAAAAGATATCTCTATTGCCAAAGGCAAAGTTGTAGGAAACTGCAAAAAGATGATAACTACAGAAACAAATGATTGTGTTGAGTTTTATCACACCATGAAATTTGAAAGTAGTATAAAAGATTTGACCGAATTTGATATAATTTTTATGAGAGCCGATCCACCAATTGATCCGCTTTTGTTGAATATGTTAGAATTAATCGAAGATAAAGTTTTCTTCGTGAATAAAATTTCGGGATTACGTAAAGCAAATAATAAAATATACGCCGCATCTTTTGATGATGGTCTAGAAACAATTGTTCCTCAAACACTTATTACAAAAGATATTGATTTGATAAAATCGTTTGTAGAAGAAAATAATTTCGAGAAATTTATCATCAAACCTTTAGACGGAATGGGTGGTAAAGGTGTTATACTTTTCGAACGAAAAAATATTGGTAACTTAAGCTCGATTTGCGATTTTTATATCAATCATACCGGATATTCTCAGCCTATTATTTGTCAAAATTATATAGAAGGTGCAGAAAAAGGTGATGTTCGCGCTATTGTGATTAATGGTGAACCGATTGGTGCAATTATGCGTGTTCCTGCAGAAGGTGACCACCGTTCTAATATTTCGGCTGGTGGTTCTGCGATTAGACACGAAATGAGTGAACATGAGTTAGATTTATGCCGTAAAATAGGAAAACAATTAAATGAAGATGGAATTTATTTTTGTGGTATCGATTTGATTAACGGAAAAATGGTTGAGCTAAATGTAGTAAGTCCTGGAGGAATTGTTCCTCACAATAATGTAAACAATAACAACGAAATTCAGAAACAAATCATATCGATGTTATTGGAGAAATATAAAGAATTTAAAGCATGAAATCCATAAGTATACAGCAAATTTTAGATAATATTGAGAACGAAATTGTATTTGAAGCTTATGCAGAAGACGAATCATTCAAAATAAAAATTGACGAATACATTCCTTACGTTTGTGCAGCTATTCACGATGGTGGACAAATGCGTGACGATATTCGCGAAAAATGTTTATTGAGTAATTATGAGCGTTGGTATGAAGAAGATCCACATACTGCTGAGTTTGTTGAGACTTTTCCAATCTTAATTCAAGGTTGCGATTCTCGATTTGAATACGATTTGAACCGTGGTCCAGAAACTGCTGTGTACGAAGAAGCTTGGGGAAAACAGGTTTGGAAAGAACCTTTGTCGGTTTCTCAAAAACAAAAAAGTATTGCAAAACATCACGCTTTTTATGAAGTTTTAGAAGCTTTAATCAACAAGCTTGAAACTAAATTTAAGTCATGCTTGGTTTATGATATTCATTCGTACAATTGGAAACGCTGGGATCGTCCGGTTCCTGTGTTCAACATTGGTGCGGAACGAGTTGATAACGAACGTTACGGAAATTATGTAGAAAGTTGGCGCGATGAATTGGCAAATATTGAGTTAGAAAATATTCACAATTATTCGGCGATTAACGATGTATTTTATGGACGAGGATATTTGTTAGAATTTGTTACAAATCGATTCAAAAATACGTTGGTTTTAGCGACAGAAGTTTCGAAAATTTATTGTGATGAATTAACTGGAGAATCTTTTCCGGAGATTATTAACCAAATAAAAGAAGGTTTCAAATCGGCAATTCTTAACCATGCTTATGAGTTTGTAAAAACAGAAACGACGTACAAAGTAGGTTCTAAGCAAGTAAATATTTTGCACAATGAATTAGAATCTGACTTGGTTAAAATTGATAAACAATTGTATCAATTGGTTCAGAATTTTGAATTGTTAAGTGTTATCAATCCGATCAATTTAGAATTTGAAAAGAAGAAATTTTTAGCTTCAAAATATACATACGAACCACAATTTAAATACAATCCGCTTAACATTGATCCATTCGAATTTAAACGAAAATTATCGAATATTAAAGTCGAAAAAATCAATGATATTAGTATTCAAAATATGTATGTTAATACGATTAACGCTTATTTTGATAAGGTCGATTTATTAGCCAATCTTGGTACGGATAAATTCTTATACAATTCGTTGCGTTACTTTGGCGAACCATCCAAAAAAGATATCGAAAATGCGAACTTTATCCTTTATTGTCCTGAATTTAGAATGGATAAACAAGGAAATTATACAGAGGAAGAAGTGGTTAATCTTTTTAGAAATGCTACAAATGATTATGGTTTCAAATTTGACATCGAAGTTTCGGATGATATCGCATCAAAAGCACTTGTAATCAATAGCAAGAGAAAAGTTGTGATTAAACGTGGCGTTAAGTTTGACAAACGTTTTACAAATGGTTTAATTGAGCACGAAATTGGAGTTCACATGGTGACAACCATGAATGCGTTGGATCAACCATTAAAAATCTTTAGTATTGGTTTACCTGTAAATACATTAACTCAAGAAGGTTTAGCAATTTTAAGTGAATATTATTCTGATTCTATTAATCATAGCCGATTAAGAGAACTTGGTTTACGCGTTATGGCAGTTCATATGTTAACAAGCGGAAAATCGTTCAATGAAACGTTTATGGTTTTGATGGAAGAATACAAAATGCAACCAGAAGACGCATTTTATCTGACAACTCGCGTTTATCGTGGTGGTGGTTTTACAAAAGATGCACTTTACTTGAAAGGTTTGAAAACGATTTTGAATTATGTCGATCAAGGGCGTTCTTTGGATAATTTATTGATTGGAAAAACTTCAGTTGAATACATTGATACAATTGACGAATTAGTTGAGCGTAAAATGATTAATAAACCGAAATATCATACCAAAATTTTCAAAAAACATCTTGAAAATCCAGAAATCAACCCGATTTTACAATATATTTTTAACGGAATAAAAGATTAAAAAATAAAAACCCACTCAAATTTGAGTGGGTTTTGTGTTATTATGAACTAATATTTAATCTTTTTTCTCAATTCTTTTATCAAAATAGAATAATACAATTCCTAATGCAATAATACCTAAACCAAATAAACTTTCTTTTGGTTTTTGCATCAAAACGAAATAACAGATATATAAACTAAATGCTAAAAATATAGCAGGTAAGACATAAAAGAATTTACTTTTGATAATAGTTAATTGATCTTGTTTGATAAAGAAAGCTGTACAAACTGCTAATGTTGCTAATATTTGTAAAACAAACGATGTATAGGTAAAAATCACTTCAAAATCTCCTGAAAAAATTAGCAAAATACTAATTGCTGTATGCACCCAAATTGCACGAACTGGAATTCTATTTTTGTTCTCTTTCGCCATAAAATTCCACAATTTATTTTCGCGCGCTGTGGCTTGCGTCAAACGAGAACCAATCCACAAATAACCGCTAATCGTCGCAATCAATTGTAAAGCAATAAAGCAACTCACCCATTTTACATTATTTCCAAGCAGATTACCGAACGAAATATTTGCAACATTTTCTTGTCCAGCCAAAGTTGCTGCTGATGCATGTTTCAAGAAAACATAATTTAGCAAAACATAAGAAATCGTGACAAAAATAACGCCTATAAATAGTGCTTTTGGTAAGTTTTGTTTTGGTTGCTCAATTTCTTCTACGATGTATGAAGCCGAATTCCAACCTGTATAAGCAAAAGTAACATAAACCAAAGACGTCGCAAATGCAGGAAGTAACAATTCATTTTTCCAAGTCGAATCAAAAACTACCGCATTTGGCTCAACTGCTGGAGCAAAATAAAAACCTAAAGCAATTAAAACAACAATAAATACAACTTTTAGAATAGTAAAAATATTCTGAAAGTTACTACTCAAATTTAGACTGAATGATTGAAAAACGGCAACAATCAAAATCATGGCTATTGCAAATTCTTTTCCTAAATCAAACCCGAAAACATTCAAGTATTTTCCCATTGCCAAAGCCGCTAAAGAAATTGGCGCTGAGAAACCAACGAATAAAGAAATCCAACTTGATAAATAACCAAAAACGGGATGAAATGTCCGAGATAAATAAATATAATCTCCTCCTGATTGTTTAAATTTTGAAGCTAATTCCGAATAAATAAATGCGCCAATCAACGCTAACAATCCTCCTATTGACCACAATAATAAGATAGAAGTTGTATTTTTTAAATCAGAAATTTGATAACCCAAACTGGTAAAAACACCTGTTCCGATCATATTCGAAATCACTAAAGCTGCTGCGGTTTTCCAACCAATTTTTGAATGTGCCATACACAAAAAAGTGCCAATTGAATGTTTGAATTTACATTAAAATTGACACTTTGAATATTTTATTATTGATTAAAATTTAAAACTTGCACGTGCAAAATAATACGCTCCTGTCATCCCCATTTGAACTGGCGCATACGGAAAAATTCCATAATAAGAATTCTCATAAACTTGCTTGTCTGGGAAAACATCAAACAAATTATTTGCACCAATTGTAAAGTTGAAATTCTTTGTAATATCATAACCAATCGAAGCATCCGTCACCGCTTTTCCCGTATGTTCTTGGATACTTCCCCAAGGATATCCATCTTTTGTCACTTTTCCGAAATACGTGTTACGCACCATAAAATTGAATCCAGAAATTGCATAATTCAATCCTAAAGTTGCTTTTGTTTTTGGACTTAATGATTCGATAATATTGACTTGATCAGGACCAAAAAATTCTTCCGTTGGAATTGTTAAAGCTGTTGGAAAATGATAACCGACAATTTTTGTTTCGTTGATATTTCCTGATAAACTTGCATTCAATTTTCCTCGACCTAAACGAGTATCATAGGAAATTACTAAATCCAAACCTTTGGTTTCTGTATCAATTGCATTCGTAAAAATACGCGCTGTCGCTACATTATATTTTTCTAAAGCAGGATCTGTGATATCAGAAGTTAAGACAATTCGGTCATCAACTTTTATAAAATATCCATCCAATGTGATAAATAATTTTGAAGTCGGACGAAATGTTAAACCTAAACTTGCATTGATTGATTTTTCTTCTTTTAATTTATCCAAACCAATTTCTTTCGACAATTCAGACTCATTTCGAATAATTCCTTTTGTTACCAAAACTTGATCACCATTATCATTCAAGAATAAATCGGTATACGAATTACTGAAATATTTTTGTTGTAAAGAAGGTGCTCTAAATCCTGTCGAAATCGCTCCACGAACCGAATATCCTTTTGCGTATTCATATCGCATCGCTAATTTTCCGTTGATTGTACTTCCAAAATCTGAGTAATTTTCAAATCGTCCAGCTAAATCAGCCGTAAAATCTCCAAATTTCAATTCTCCATCTACATAAGCCGCAACTGAGTGACGATCACCTTTTACAACATTCAATGGAGAAAACCCTACAAAAGATTCAGATCCAGAACCTGAATAAGACGCTTCATCTCCAGCTTCAATTTTATATTGTTCAAAACGATATTCTCCTCCAAACGCTAAACTAACATTTTGATTGATTCGTTTCGAAAAATCTAAATTGACTGTATTTTGTAAAAATTGATGTTTCCCAGCGTAAAAATCGGTTGGAGAATTTAAGCCTAATGATTGATTAATTGAATTTTCTAAATCATACTTGAATGAATTTAATCCAAAAGTATTGCTCAAGTCAACTTTCCATCCATCATATGAATAACGTAATCCTGTAGAATTTGAATAATCATTTACATTAGATTTTAACGTTGCTTGAAAACCATTTGGATAAATTTTTAACGCATCTTCAGACAATTCACTTGGCAATCTTCTAAAACCAAATCCATTACCTTGGCGCAACGAAACTCCTCCAAATGAATAAAAATCTAATCGATCATTAATCGCCGTTTCAGCATTTACAAAAAATTGTTGATTCTTGATTGCCGCATCTCCAATTTGAAATCTAAAATCTTTTCTCGAAAGCCCTAAAGCAGCAATTTTAGCGTCATCCACAGCTCTTGCTACATCTGGATCATCTGCAAAATCGTACGCGAAATTATCTCCAAAAATATCTAAATTATGATCTTTCGAGCGATTTGTTTTTTTACGTTCACTTACAACAGCCGAAAAAACAATCGAACCCGATTGTCCTAGTTTCGTTCCATAACTTCCGTTAAAATTGTACGTTTCTCCATCATTTCGAGAAGTCTGACCATACGTCAAAGACGCGTCACCACCTGGTTTAGATTTCAAAACAATATTTACAACTCCCGCAATTGCATCAGAACCATATTGCGCAGCCGCACCATCACGTAAAACTTCAATTTTATCAATTGCTGAAATCGGAATTGCGCCTAAATCTGTTCCTACAGAACCATTTCCAACTGTATTTTGGTAATTCACCAACGAAGTTGTGTGACGTCGTTTTCCATTAATCAAAACCAAAACCTGATCTGGTCCCATTCCACGCAATGTCACAGGATCGATATGCTCCGTTCCATCGGCAGATGATTGACGAACAGAATTAAAAGAAGGAATAACCACATTCAAAATATCATTCACACTCAATTGAGGAGAAGACGTTTTCAATTTCTCAACATCGATAATATCGACAGGAACTGACGAATTAACCACCGTTCTTTCTGATGTACGACCACCGATTAAAATAACTTCGTTAAGATTTGTTTCCTCCTTTTCAACTTCTTGAGCAAAAAGTGTAGATGCGCAAATAAATGCGAATGAAGCAAGTAAAAATTTGTTTCTTTTCATTTTTAATTATCATAAAACTTTCAAGAAACCAACAAATAAAAGTGAAATACTTTTACTCATCTTTCCCTCTAATAGGTTGGATTTAGCACCTTAGATTATAAGTCATCTGGTTGCTAAGGTTTCACAGGGCCAATCCCTCCACCTTTCTTGATAAGTTATGCAAAGGTAATGTTAAAAAATGAAAACGCAAACAATACTCTATCAATTTCATAGAGTTATTGAATTAACAACGAAATATCCAATTCTTGGCTTTCGTCTAAATTCATCATCGCATTGATTCGTTTGAATGATTTAAAATTAACTAAATCTGAAACTTTTATATTTTTCTGAATGATTTCGCCTGATTGTAACAAAGCTTCTCGCATTGTCCCTTTCAACAGAAAAGTTCGTGGCGTGATCCATTGAGAACCGTCAAAAAAAACAATATTCGAATAAATACAATCTGTAATATAATTTGATTTTACCAAGACCAAATCATCTGTTTTTGACTCTTTTAAATATTCATCAAAAAACCAACGATCTAAATATTTGTAGGAATAATCAATTTTATTTTCGATCTCAAAAAGTTGAATACTTTCAATGGGTTTGATTTGATACGATTGAAATTCTACCGATTGAATTTCACGATCATAAACAATTCTAACTTTATATTTTTCGTCCGTTAAATCTGTCGGAAACTTAATAATTTCGTCCAATAAAATCGGATTGATTTCAGTAAAATTATCATTTCTTGTTCGATCAAATCTCGCTTGATGAAATTCTAAATTTCGAAGTTGTTTGTTTACACAACAAATCGATTCAATAAATTGGAACATACACTTTTTGTATTAATTCTTCGTACTCTGCTTTTGCCTTACTTTTTGCTGTTATTCCTCCTCCACTCTTGAAAAATAATTCACCTTGATTATTTTCGATGAAACGAATCATCACAGCACTATCAAGATTTTCGCCATCAAAAACACCAAAAACTCCTGTATAAAAATTTCGATGATACTTCTCGGCTTCTAAAATAATTTCAACGGTTTTCTTTTTGGGCGCACCGCAAATAGAACCAGCAGGTAAAAGTTGATCGAAAATCGTTCCTAAATTTTGACTATAATCATCATTCAAATCGCCTTTTATCTCAGAACTTACTTGCAAAAGTGTTGCATCATTTGTCTTCACCTCATCCATGTAGCGATAATTTATCACCTCAACATTTTCGGAAACAAGACTCAAATCATTTCTGATTAAATCGACAATTGTTGCATGTTCGGCAGCTTCTTTTTCATCATTCAAAATAAGTTGCTTCGCATTTAGAATCGAGGCATCAATGGTTCCTTTCATTGGATTTGAAAAGATTTTTTGATCTTCAATTTTCACAAAACGTTCGGGAGAAAAACAAACAAATTCGTTTTTATATTTCAATTTATATTTTGCTTCAGAAAACTGAAAAACTTCATCTAAAGTCAAATCTGTTTCAATTTTTGTTGGAAGCGTTAAATTCGTTAAATATGAATTTCCAAACAAAAGATTATCGTGAACATAATTGAATTTTGGCAAATATTCGTCAAAAGAAATCGGGAATTTATTGAATTTAAAATCTTTCTGAAAAAATTCTTTTTTTGTTGAATCTACTTCAAATTTTATCTCATCAGGTAATTCCTTCAACGGAATTACTTCTCCATTTTCTTTCAAAAAATCGATCATAAAAAAAAAGGGAACTTTTGCAGCTCCCAATTCATTCATTTTCGTAAAAATCGAATGCTTTGCTAACATTCGATAAAATTAATATTATTCTTGGTTTGTACCAAGTAGATCAATTTCTGTTTTTTCATCATCTGTCAAAATCATATCTTTTAACATAAAATAAACCATCATATAGCCAATTGGATAAGTTGCTAACGCACCTACATAACAAGCAATAGCTCCTATTGAAGCAACCAGACTAACAACAATAGCTATTAGAACCATCCACCAAAAATTCTTTTTTACGATTGCATAAGAAGTTTTCATTGCGTCAATAGCGCTCATATTTCCATAATGAATAAGATACGGAGCCAGATAAATACACGCTTGTAAGAACAATAAAAATACTGTCGCCACTAAGATGTATAACATACCAAAAAGCGATGAACCAATCATTAATGCTGGGTTTACATTTTCGGGATCATTAAACATAAGTGGTAAAAAAGAAAAAATAATGTATGGTAACATTACAACTATTGCGACTCCCATTACGATAAGTGTTAAAAGGAAATAGCTTCCTATATTTTTGAAACCTCCAAAAAAGTCACCTAGCTCTAACGACATTTTGTTTTCGGCACGTTCTGCACCAATCATAAATCCCATTATAAGTGGATACATCACAAAAAGCAATCCGATTATAGTGAAGGAAGTAAACATATAAATAATAGCTGCAACAAGAGCATAAATAACAAATGGCTGCCAATTATTTTGAAAAAGTTCTAATGATTGATTGAAATATTTCCCGATATCAAATTGGAATTTATTGTTTTTGTAATATTCAATTTTGTTGTAGTCTAATGTTTTCATCTTAACGTTGGTTTAATTGAAATTAATGTAAATTTGCTTGATTAGTAGAATAAAATTAATAATTGGTACAACATGAATGCAAACGATTTATTATCAATCATAAAAAATAGACGCTCTATATTTCCTCCGCAATACAATCAAGAAGAAATTACGCGCGAAGAATTGAATCAAATTTTTGATGCAGCAAATTGGGCGCCATCTCATAAAAAAACAGAACCTTGGCGTTTTGTCGTTTTAGAAGGGCCTGCAAAAGACCGTTTCCGCGAATACGTAAAGCGTGTTTATGTGCAAGGAACGCCAACAGATCAATTAAGCGACAGAAAAATAAATGCATTAATTGAGAAATGTGATAAGTCGAATAAAATTGTATTAATCAATTTTATCAACACAGAAAAAAATCCTGAATGGGAAGAATTAGCTGCTACTTCTATGGCAGTTCAAAATATGTGGTTAATGGCAAGCGCTTTAAATATTGGTGCATATTGGTCTTCTCCAGCAAATATTATCGCCAATGTTGATGAATTTACAACTATGGAAGAAGGCGAAAAATGTGTTGGAGTTTTCTATATGGGAAAAATTGAAGGAGATTCTCCAGAAGCTGTTCGTCAACCAATCGAAGATAAAGTGAGATTTTTAGAGTATTAAAAACTCTTTAGAAAATAATTTGAGAAAGACTACTAATTTTTTAGTGGTCTTTTTTATTAAATAGAAAATCAACTCTTTATGATTTTTGTATATTTGATAAAACACTTTAATATGAAATCGATTTTTAACTACTTATTAATTGTAATGTCTATTAGTTTTTTGACATCTTGCAAAAACTCTAATCCCGTTGTTTACGACGATCCAATTCCAAAACATGAAACATTCACAATTAATTCTAAAATTCTAAATGAAAAACGAATTATTAATGTTTGGGTTCCAAAAGAATATTCGACTTCTCAGGATTCATTATCCGTTTTGTATATGCCTGATGGCGGAACAAAAGAGGATTTTCCACATATTGCAAACACATTGGACAGTTTGATTATTTCGAAAAAAATAAAACCAGTTATTTTAGTTGGTATAGAAAATATACAACGTCGCAAAGATTTGAGTCCGCCAACCGAAAACGAAGAAGATCAAAAAATAGCCGATGTTGTGGGAGGTTCGAATGAATTTAGAAGTTTTATCAAGGATGAATTATTTCCTGAAATCACGAAAAAGTATCGCACTCAATCCCAAAAAGGAATTATTGGCGAATCGTTGGCTGGATTATTTATTATGGAAACTTTTCTGAAACAACCCGAAATGTTTGATTATTATATCGCTATTGATCCTTCACTTTGGTGGAACGATCATAAAATGTTATTGAATTCAAAAAATGATTTAGCTAAATTTCCTTCAACTCCAAAAAAGTTATGGTTTGCAGGATCTGGAGCAAGTGATATTTTACCTTATACAGATGATTTGAAGAATATTTTGACGCAAGAAAAACTTCCAAATCTACAATGGAATTATTCTCCAGAACCTAAAGAAGAACATGCTACAATTTACAGAGCAACTAAAGAAAAAGCATTGATTTGGAGTATTGGTAAATAAAATTTATCTTGTAACGTCCTGAAAAAATG
>NZ_DJTP01000018.1:0-41378 GCF_002440405.1 Empedobacter sp. UBA6305
TATTTCAGGACGGGACATAATAAACAAAAAAAACCCTCACTTCAAATGAAGTGAGGGTTTTTTTATGCGATTCGTTTTCCTAAAATAGTTAAACTTCTTTCTATTCCGTCTAAAATTGCAATATTGGGATAATTTCCCCATTCTTCGAAACCAAAATGTTTGAATAATTTCAAGCTCGGTTCATTATGCGAAAAAATAAAACCTAAAATCGTTTTGATTCCAAATTCTGCTGCTTTCGTAATGCTATATTCCAACACTTGTTTTCCTAAACCTTTTCCACGTTGCATAGCATCTAAATAAATGCTAATTTCTACAGTTGCATCATAAGCTGGTCTTCCATAAAAAGATTGAAAACTTACCCAACCTACAATGTCTTTCAATTCATTTTCTACAACCCAAAGTGGTCTTTTTTCAGGTGAATGTTCTTCGAACCATTTTGCTTTACTTTCAACTGAAACTGGTTCTGTATCGGCAGTTACTAATCGCGAAGCTATTGTAGAATTATAAATTTCTGTTATTTTTTCTAAATCGCTTCGTTTAGCATCTCTGTATGTTAACATCTAAATTTTTAAATTTTATTCTCTTTTTGATTTTAAAAAGGAATATTCTTTTTCATCGCCATCATATAGCCCAAATGCATTGCTTCGTGAATATTGTTGTACAAAATTGCATCTTCAATCGATTCTAATGTCATACCAAAACTTGTTTTATATGATCGATAATACGATAGTTTTTCCGAACGATAATCCTTGAACATCTGCATTGGTGTACTTTCCAACATTTCCTTCAATTCTGTCACATCATCTTCCGTTACTTCCGTATTTCCGATTGTTCCTTTTTTATACTTCTGAATAAACTGAATATCGACCAACATCCTATTATCGGTTAAATAATAATGGATCAATTGCTGTGTTGCCAAAACATGAGCCGCATTCCAAAACAAATTGTTTTTATAGCCAACAGGTATATAAAGTAGTTGTTTCAGAGAGTGTTGTTCAAGCTCATCAATAATCTGTTTTCTTATATTCGTCAGATAAATAATATGCTCTTCCATAGTCAGATTTAAAGTTTAAATATACATCAAATTAAGTCTATTTATCAAATTATAAAGCAAAACAATTAAAATCACGTTTTTAGATTATTTAAAGTCTTTGATTCTTCGTAATTTTGTCTCATTAAATTTAAAAGATGGCTTACACAAGAGATCAAATATATCAAGTATTAGAAGAATTGGGTATTCGCAATTGGATGCGTAACGCTCAAGTGATGGGAAATGATATTATTTTGGATATTGTTTCTCCTTCGCCTGCAATGCACGAACGCAAGCGTTTGGAAATTGCGTTGAAAAATGCATTTAAAGAAAATTTACCTGAGTCAAATCTTAAACTTAACATTTCTGTTGAAGTTGAAGAAAAAAATCCGAACGAAATCAAAGGTTCAGAATTACCAGGTGTTAAAAATATTATCGCTGTAGCATCAGGAAAAGGTGGTGTTGGTAAATCTACTGTTTCATCAAACTTAGCAATAAGTTTAGCAAACATGGGATTCAAAGTTGGTTTATTAGATGCTGATATCTACGGACCTTCTATGCCAATTATGTTCGATTGTCAAGATGCTCGTCCATATTCTGTAGAAGTTAATGGAAAAACGAAAATAAAACCAGTAGAAGCATACGGAATCAAGTTATTATCAATTGGATTCTTTGCTGATACAGATCAAGCAATTGTTTGGAGAGGACCGATGGCTGCAAAAGCATTAAATCAAATGATTCGTGATGCGCATTGGGGAGAATTAGATTTCTTATTAATCGATTTACCTCCAGGAACAGGTGACATTCATTTATCTATCGTTCAACAAGTTCCAATTACAGGAGCAGTTGTAGTTTCTACGCCTCAAAATATTGCATTAGCAGATGCTAAAAAAGGAGTTGGAATGTTCCAAATGGAAGCGATTAATGTTCCAGTTTTAGGAATTGTAGAAAATATGGCGTATTTTACACCAGAAGAATTACCTAACAACAAATATTATATCTTTGGACAAAATGGTGCAAAGAACTTAGCAGAACAAATTGGCGTTCCTTTCTTAGGCGAAATTCCAATTGTACAATCTATTCGCGAAGCTGCTGACGTTGGTCGTCCAGCTGCAATGCAAGAAGATACTGTTGTAGCTAATGTTTACAAAGAAATTGCACGTAACGCAGTACAAAGTTTAGTAGAACGTAACAATACTTTGCCTCCAACAGAAGCTGTTCGTATTACAACGATGGCAGGTTGTTCGGCAAAAAATTAAAAAAGTAAAAGATCATGACTCCAGAAGAAAAATATTCAGAAGTTGAAAAGGCCTTAACTGAAATTAGACCATTCTTAAATTCAGACGGAGGCGATATCGAATTAGTATCTGTAGAAGATAATATTGTAAAAGTTCGCCTTACAGGTGCATGTATAGCATGTTCTGTCAACCAAATGACCTTAAAGTCAGGTGTTGAAATGACCATCAAAAAATATGTTCCAGAAATTGTTTCGGTTATCAATGTTTCAGATTTTGAAACTTCAACTGAAGCAGATCAAATATCTTCCTTAAAAGAAGAAAATTAGAATATCATTAGATTCTCATAAATTAAAACGCCTTTATATCAATTTATAAAGGCGTTTTATTATTTTTGGCAAACAATTTGAATCTTAACCACAAAACGAAAAATTCAAAATGAAAAAATATATTTTATTTTTTACTTTTATTGTCCTTTCATTTGCATTGCCTTTAAATGCTCAAAACAACTACAAAGTTGGCGAAAATCTAAAATTTAGAGTTCATTATTCTGGATTGAATGCAGGCTTCGCATCAATTGATGTAAAAGAAGCTACATTGAACGGAAAAAGTCATTTTCATATCGTAGGAAAAGGAACTTCTACCGGTGCTGTGCGTGCTTTTTTTAAGGTAGATGATAATTACGAATCGTATATTGATAAAACAGATTTGAAACCAACAAAATTTGTTCGAAATATTGTAGAAGGAAGTTACAAACGTCATCAAATTTATTATTTTGATCATGCCAATAGAAAAGCAAAAGTCGAAAATAAACGAGATGGAAAAGTGACGACAGAAACAATTCCGTACGATGCGCAAGATTTACTTTCTGCTTTTTATAGCTTACGTAATACCAATCATGCCACTCTTAAAACAGGAGATTATTTGAACGAAAATATTTTTCTTGGTGACGAAACGCTAAAATTTCGATTGAAAGTTTTGGGACGTGAAACCTTAAAAACAAAATTCGGAAAAATTGCGGCAATCAAAATTCGTCCATACGTACAATCTGGTCGTGTTTTCAAAGAATCAGAATCGGTTACGATGTGGATTTCTGACGATGATAACTTAGTTCCGCTAAAAATAAAGGCTGGATTATTAGTTGGGTCGTTAAATGCAGATCTTAACGAGTATAGTAATCTAAAATATCCAATTACTTTTACGAAGTAAACTGATAGTAAATCATAAAAAAATCCCGCTATTAATGCGGGATTTTTTCATTTAATATCATGTTTCCGTTTTTGTCAAAATAAGTACACGTATAATCTTCTAAGGAAACAATCCATTTCTCTACGCCTGTTTCTGCGCAATGCTTACAAAACGTAAAATAATCTGTTTCACCTTTTTGATGAATTTTTAGATACGTGATAAACTTTTCAATATTTACATCATCTACAATCATTAAATCATCGTATTTTGCATCAGAAGTTGCTTCAAAATTATCTGTCCCAAAATAATTAGTATGACTATCTACCACCCAAGTCTCGAAAGCTATTACGCCTAAAGATTTAATCTCTTTGATATAATTCGGAAAATCTGCTCCAGATTTCACTTTTTCGTGTGCTTTTTCTATATCGGCAACTGTAAATTTTTTCATATTATTTTGATTGTTTTTGTTCCAAATATTCTAAAAAAACATCACTCGGAATTTCCATTGCACCCAAACTCGCTAAATGCTCTGTATAAACTTGACAATCGATCAATTTATATTTCTTGTGATATTTTGCAACAAACTGTATAAAACCAGCTTTGGAAGCATTGCTCACTTTCGCAAACATACTTTCTCCACAAAAAACATCGCCCATATCAATTCCATAAAAACCGCCAACCAATTCGTCATTTTGCCAAACTTCGATACTTTTAGCAATTCCCATTTCATGTAAATTACAATATGCTTCAATCATATCATTTGTAATCCATGTTCCGTCCTGATCTTTTCTATACGCTTGCGAACAATTTGTAATCACTTCTCGAAACGCTTTATTTTCTGAATACGTAAATGTTTGATCTCGAAAAACTTTCTTCATCGATTTCGAAACATGTAAATTTTCTGGAAATAAGACAAATCGATCTTGAGGAAACCACCAAATAATTGGATCTTCTTCATTAAACCAAGGAAAAATTCCTTTCTGATAAGCCAAAATTAAGCGTTCTGGCGAAAGATTTCCTCCAACAGCTATAATTCCCTCGCTATTCACTTCATCGTAATCAGGAAAGATTAAATCAGAACTTAACCAATACATATCGTTTTGTGTATAATTTATATAAAATTAAAAAAACGTGTCCAATAAAGAACACGTTTAGTATTAATTGATGTTTTGTTTTCCTTAGAATGGTAAATCATCATCATCTCCGTTAGAAAAAGTATCTACTGGAGGCGCTGGTGCAAAATTATCGTAACCTTGAGGTGCTTGTGCAGCTGCATTTGCCATATTTTCAATTCTCCATGCTTGGATTGTATTGAAATATCTTGCTACACCTTCTGGGTTCACCCACTCGCGACCACGAATGTTGATAGAAACTTTCACTTCATCACCAGGTTTGTAAGCATTCAACACATCTGTCTTATCTTGTGTAAGCTCAATTAAAATATCTTGTGGATATTGTTCTTGCGTTGTAACAACGAATTCTCTTTTCTTGAAACTTGCAGTAATATTTTGAGTTTCAAATACTTTTTTAATTCTTCCTGTAATTTCCATTTTTGTAAAAGCTTTGTACAAATTTAGAATGTAAAAAAAGATTAAAAAAATTTTATTTCGAAATTTTGTTAGAAAGAAAACTTGTGTATATTTGCAATCCAAATCGGTGAGATTTTAGCGGGCGTGGTGGAATTGGTAGACACGCTAGACTTAGGATCTAGTGCCGCAAGGTGTGGGAGTTCGAGTCTCCCCGCCCGTACAACAAAAAAGACTTTGAAAATATTTTTCAAAGTCTTTTTTTATGATTTATTGTTTTCTAACGATTTATAATATTTTTCATAAATTTAGGTCATTATTTGGTTATAAGTTGGTTTGGTATGTATTCGAAAAGAAAAAGAAATTTGAAATCTGGAGGGAGAACTATCCCCATTTTTGAATTTATAGTGGTTGTTATTATCATCATTATTTTGATTTACTTCGCAGTATTCTAAACCAATATTCCTATATTTTATTTAACATTTTTTTATAAGTCTTTCGAAATCTATGGTTTAATATTTGTTCAACATATAGTATAAATCTATTTACAACTTATAAAACAAAAAATTATGGACAAATTAGAATTAGAAGGAAAATGGAATCGAATCAAAGGTGCTGTAAAACAAAAATATGGTGATTGGTTTGATGATGACAAAGTTTATGCTGAAGGAAAATACGATGAAGTTGTAGGTAAAATTCAGGAAAAAACAGGAAAATCTAGAGAAGAAATTGAAAGTACAATCAAAGATTGGAAAGAAGACAATCAAGATTAATTATTATTTCAATTAAAAAGGTTAGGACAAAATCCTAACCTTTTTTTATGGTTCTATATTTTTATAAAATGTTTTTCGTCGCTTGTGAACAACAGGATCAAAGTTTTTCCATAATTGTTGCACTTTTGTATTTTCCTCAAGCAAAGGGTTCGTTTCTAAAGTTTTAATCCCTCTTGCTATAAATCGATCATAAAGTTCTTTAAAAATCAAGGCATTTACACCTTTATTTTGATAATGAGGATCAATTCCTATCAAATAAAATTCGACATGATCGTTCTTTTTTTGGGCTTGCATCAAATGCCACCAACCAAATGGGAACAATTTTCCTTTCGTTTTCTGGAAAGCTTTCGAAAATGAAGGCATCGTAATCGCAAAAGCAATCATTTTGTTGTTTTTATCTTTTACACACGAAATAAAATCGGGATGAATAAATTTGAGATATTTCTTTTTGTAATGTTCAACCTGAAATTTTTCTATCGGAACAAAACTTTGCAATTCTGCATACGTCACATTCAACAAATCGAACATCTCATCTACGTAAGGTAACATTTCGTCAATTGTATCAAATTTATATGTATCAATTTCGTAACGTTTTTTGAGCATTTCGCACAACTTATCCATTTGCTTTACCTTGCCCAAATTCGCAATATCAATAGAATATTCTAACCATTCGGCTTTTGGTTGATAACCTAATTCTTGTAAATACGTTGGATAATATTCGTAATTATACAAACCTATTAAAGTTGCCACTTTATCAAAACCTTCTGTTAATAACCCCGCTTTATCCATATTCGAAAATCCCATCGGACCTTCTATATAACTCAGTTTATTTTTTTTAGCAATGTTTTCAACAGTTGTTAATAAAGCTTTCAGAATGTTAATATCATCTTTAAAAACTAACCAACCAAACCGAATTTTAGTCTTTCCAAGTTCTTTTACTTCGGTCCAATTAATAATCGAAACAATTCGTCCAACCACTTCTTTGCCTTTGTAAGCTAAAAAATAGTTAGCATCAACCGTCTCAAAAATTGCATTATTTTTATCAAAACTTGCGAGTTCATCTTTCTTTAAAGAAGGCACCCAATACGGATTATCTTTATACACTTCAAAAGGTAAATCGACAAATTTCTTCATTTCACTTGGCCTGTTCACCTCTTTTACTTCGATCATATGCTATTAAATTGCGTCTTACAGATTCTAATTTAGGAAGATTTTTTTAGAGAACAATTTTCTCTTCTACAGATTTTCCGTTTTTATCTTTTCCGTAAAATAAAATATAATCAAGCTTTACCGAAATTCCTGCCGTTCCTTTTTTCTGTTTCAAGAAAACGCGATTCAATGTTATCAACTTGTTATTAACAGTTGTTTGAACAATTGGATTTTTTTGAGAATCAAGTTTAAGCGTTAATTTTTGAGTTGGATAAGAAACCAATGTCAACTGAAAAACATTCTTTTCAATTTTCTTGATGTCCAAACCATACGCCAATTTCTTTTGTATAGAAGTCAAGGGCTTTTTCGAACCATCTTCAGCATAAAGAATGCGATAAATATCAACTGGATTATCATCATCTAAAATCCCTTTGCTCGAAAAAAGCGCATCGTAAACAAACGTATTTTTATTGTCGTTGTGTTGAATATAAAATAATCTATTTTCTGATTTTGGAGGAACGGGATAACCTTGTTGTGCATTTACAACAAAAGAAAAAAGGATAGAGCAAATAATTAATATGTTTTTCATTAGTTGATATTTTTGAGGATAGAAGATATGAATTATTTGAATGATTATCTAAATCCAAATAAAAAGTTTCGAAACTTTAACTTGTACAATATTATTTTGATCAAGAAAATCTTGTGGAAAGTTGATTAAATCTGAAATTGAAACGACGTTTTCATTCTGAATAAAATTATATTTACCATGACCAGTTTGATATTTAGAACTTTTATTAGAAACTTCATGATTGATTTCAATCATTTCATCTTCTAAATCTATTGTAACTTCTGTTTCTTTTTCTATAACTAACAAAGCTTTTTTATTCCTGAAAAAATAAATCTCGCGCTTAGATTCCTTGAAGAGATGATTGTAAGTATTCGAAATTGGAATAATAAAAGCAAAGAATAGTATCAAAGAAATCATTCCAATAATTATGTTTGTTAAAGTGAAATCTTTCACAAACAATAACTGATAAGCTACAAATAAAAAAGTGAGACAAAGAATTGCGAAAAGAATCGTATTGAAAACTGAAATATAGCTTACAAAAGCAATCTTGACGCGAATAACTTCATCATTTTCGTGTTTATATTCTTTTTGTGAATCAATGATAAATAAAATAATAGGTAAAAAGATAATCAACAAAAGTAAGATGATGAAAATCGAATTTTCTGTGTTCATTTTTTTATTTCTTCATTTTCTCTTTGACGAATTCTACAATAATTGGAACCAAAGAAAAGACAATAATTGCCATGACAACTATCTCGAAATTATTTTTGATAAATGGAATTGTTCCTAGAAAATATCCAGCCAATGTAATCCCGAAAACCCAAATCGTTCCGCCTATAAAATTATATTTGATAAATGTACCATAATGCATTTTAGAAATACCAGCAACGAAAGGCGCAAGCGTTCTTACAATCGGAACAAAACGAGCAATTACAATGGTTTTTGAACCATATTTTGTGAAGAAATCTTCGGTCTTTTGAATGGCAGAATCTTTAATAATTCGCTTACCGAAAATTTTGGCTGTAACTAATTTCGTTCCCAAGGTTTTACCAATCGTATAATTGACCGTATCGCCTGCAATCGCCGCAAACCAAAGCAAACCTAATACGATATAAATACTAAGTTGATCTGGAAAAGCCGCAGCCAACATTCCTGCCGCAAATAAAAGCGAATCGCCAGGTAGAAAAGGCATGACAACCAAACCTGTTTCGATAAAGATTAAGAGAAACAAAATCAAGTAAAACCAGTTTTGATAATCATTCAAAATGGTTTCTAAATATTTATCGATATGTAGTATGTAATCTAAAATTTCCATGATTTAAAGGTATAAAAAAACTCGACCGAAGTCGAGTTAATTTTTTATTGTTATTCTTGTTCAGCTACCTTTTTTTTGCCGAACTTTTCTTTGATAATTTCCACTAAAATTGGAAGTACAGAAGCGATTGTTATTCCTAAAATTACTTTAGAAAAATTATTTTGAACCCATTCGATATTTCCTAAAAAGTATCCAATAAGTGTTAAACCAACAACCCATAACACAGCTCCAATTACGTTATATGTAATGAAAATAGAATATCCCATTCGTCCGATTCCTGCAACAAAAGGCGCTAAAGTTCTTACAATTGGTACAAAACGTGCAATTACAATGGTTTTTGAACCGTATTTTTCGTAGAATTCGTGCGTTTTATTGATATGTTCTTCTTGGATGAAATTTTTACCAAAAATCTTAACTTTAGTTGCTTTGTAACCAACTTTTTTTCCGATAGAATAATTCAATGTATCACCGAGAATGGCGGCCACTAAAAGAATTGCAATCATAATCCACACATTCATATCATTTGTTTCTTGCGCAGCCAACATACCTGCCGCAAACAACAGTGAATCTCCAGGTAAAAATGGCATCACAACCACACCTGTTTCCACGAAAATGATTAAAAATAAAATTGCATAAAGCCACAAACCATACTCATTTGCAAACTCTGCTAAATGCTGGTCGATATGCATAATAAAGTCAAAAAGACTCATAAATACTTCCATAAAAGTTGATTAAATTTCCGAAGCATTAAATGCATTTTTGATATGATTTACGCTCCAAGATTGTTGTTTTTTTAAAAGTGCTAAAATATCAAATCTTACCTCAGAAATAAAATTATTTTTCTGAATAAAATCATCTGCGGCAAGAATTAACAATTTCTTCTTCTTTGTGTTAACAGAACTTTCTGGCTCCGCAACATAATTTGAAGTACGACTCTTAACCTCTATAATAACAATCTCATTTTCAAATTGAGCAATAATATCGATTTCGGCTTTTATGAAAAAATAATTTCGAGCCAATATTTTGTATCCATTTTGGATTAAATAATTGACGGCAAAATCTTCTGCTTCTTTTCCGAAATCGTAACTAATACTCATTCAAAAAAATTATTTTGTCCCGTACAAACGATCTCCAGCATCACCTAAACCTGGAACGATGTATCCATTTTCATTCAATTTTTCATCCAAAGCAGCCAAGAAAACTGGAACTTCTGGATAAACATTTTGTACAGCTTCCACTCCTTCCGGACAACCAACTAAACAAGCCAAACGAACAGATTTTGCTCCTTTCTCTTTTAGAATTTCGATTGCTTTGATTGCAGAACCTCCTGTAGCTAACATTGGATCAACCAAAATCACATCACGAGAATCTAAATCAGTTGGGAGTTTACACAAATACTCAACAGGTTGTAATGTATCATGATCGCGGTAAAGTCCAATATGACCAACTTTCGCTGTTGGAATTAATTGATGAATTCCTTTTACCATTCCCAATCCAGCACGCAAAATTGGAACGATAGCCATATCATTTCCTTTTAATTTGTAACCGATTGTTTTGGTAATTGGCGTTTCAACTTCTACTTCTTCAAGCTCGATGTTACGTGTAATTTCGTAACACATTAAACCTGAAATTTCGTCTACTAATTCACCAAATTCTTTCGTTGTTGTGTTTTTATCACGCATTTGCGTAATTTTTGCTTTTACCAACGGGTGAGTAATGACTGTTAAATTATCTTGTTTCATATTTGTTTGTATAATGATGCAAAGTTACATTATTTGAAGTAACATTTAACTGAACTTTTGCACCCATTTTTAGCGCAACATTGTGACCTGTATGCCCTGCAGGAAATCCGAAAGCTACTGGAATATTTAATTTTTTTGTAAAACTATGAATGACTTCGAAAGTTTTTGGATCGAATGGATGATTGTAATTATCAGCATTTTCTTCTTCGGTATCCATATGCGTAAAGTTTCCTAAAATAATTCCTTTTACATGAGTAAGAATTCCGTTACGTTTAAGATTCATCAACATTCGATCAACTGCATACCAATTCTCGAACCAATCTTCTAAAAATAAAATCTTATCCGAAGGATTTGTAATCGCAGATTCGCTCCCCAAAAGTGAATACACAATCGAAAGATTTCCTCCAATTAATTCTCCTTTTGCTTCGCCTAAATTATTGTAAGCATGTGATTGAATTTCGTAATTAATTTCATGTCCAAACATCGCTTCATAAACACTTTGATAGGATGTTGGATGATATTCGGTATTTGCTAATTTCTTCGCTGTAACTCCATGTATTGTTTGAAAACCTAATCGGTTAAAATGATTGTGAAAAACAGTAATATCAGAATAACCAATTATCCATTTTGGAGATTTTTTGAAATTTGTTAAATCTAATTCATCGATAATTTTTACTGAACCATATCCTCCGCGCGCGCACCAAACTGCTTTGATTTCGGAATCATCTAACGCCCATTGAAAATCTTCGGTTCTGATTTCATCTGTTCCAGCATATTTGTAGCCAAAATCATATTCAGCATAAATATTTTTCCCTAAAACAGGAATCAATTTCCACGATTTTATTAAATCTATTGCTTCGTCCAGCTCGCCTTGTAACATTCGTTTTGCTGGCGCAACAATTGCTATTTTATCACCTTCTTTTAGAAAATCGGGTTGAATCATTTTTCTATAAAATTTTAGTAAAGGTAAACACAAAAAAAAGACGAACTACAAGCGTTCGTCTTTTTGTTATGATAATGAAATATTTCTTAGAAAGTGTAAGTTACACCTGCATTCCAAGTTCTTCCATTCCCCCAGAAGTAACCGTAGTTATCTTTACGAGAAATGTATTGATCATTGAATAAGTTTTTGATGTTACCTCTAAATTTAATAGATTGACTATTTGTAATTTTAAAGTTGTAAGACATTCCTAAATCTACTGTAGCAAATGGGCTAATACTTGCATTTTTGTAGACTTGTCCATTAATATTTGCTTTTGCAACATCAGCAACGTTTACGTTTTCGTATAAACGAGCATAGTAGTTAAAATCTGTATCAAAAGATAAAGCTTTTGTTACTTTAACTTTAGTACCCATACCAAATGTAAATTGAGCTGCATTACCTACTCTTACACCGTCTAAGTTACCTTTACCATTCTCTGTTCCAGCTACAATCTCTTGTGTATCTGTATCTTGAACTTGGTAAGTAAAATCTCCTTGGTATCTCCAATCTCCTGCAGAAGCATAACCTCTAACTGTCCAATCACGTGTTACTTTAGCATCAAAATCTACCTCTAAACCTTTGTGTACTTGAGATAAATTATTTAATAAATAACGAACATTAGAGTGTACTAAACCATTAGCATCTGTAAAATCTCTATCGTTGTAAGTATCTGCTCTATTATCCCATTCAGTGTAATATGCATTCACATTAACTCTTAATGTACGAGTTTTGTAACGGTAACCAGCTTCAACACTTTGAATCTCTTCATTTTTAACTGTTGGCTCAACAAAAGTAACTGTATTACGTACAAACATATTATTTAAATATGGTTGACGAGAATATTTACCTCCATTAACAAAAACGCTATTTTCTTTATTTAAATTAATAGAGAAACCAGCTTTTAAATTATAACCAATTTCTGTACGCTCACCTGAATAAGCTTTACCGTTTTTGAATTTGATACCTTGTTTTTCTGCAGATTCTGCAGTATAGTTCCAGTTATCATATTTTTCATACTCTTGCCAAGATAAAGCACCTTGAAAGAATGCTGAGAATAATTCGTTTGAGTATTCAGCTTGTCCAAAGAAACCTTGGTAATTAATTCTCTCTGAATTATCAAATCCAATTCTCTCACTATGTTTAGCTCTATTGAATAAAGAATTCCAAGGGCTTGAGCTGAAAGTTTTATTAACTACATAGTCTTTTGAACGTTGCACATTAGATGCAGCACGACCAGAAGCTCCTAATAAATTATTTAATTGTTGATAGTGTTCCCCTTGGTAGAAACGTAAATCTGTACCTACATTAAATACAAAACCTTTTTTTGTATCAAAAGTTAAGTTAGAAACTCCTCCGTACCAAAAGTGATTATTTACTGAAGAAGCTAAAACAGTTCCGTTATTTCCATTAGAAATTCCATCTTTTAATTCTTGATTCTTCGCTGCTATTACATCCCAATCAATTTCTCCATTAGATTTATAACCTCCATCAGTATATCCAGGACCATTACCTAAAGTACTTGTCCCTCCTCCTGTACCAGTAGATGCATAAATCACTGTAGACAAAGACAAGTTTTCGTTAATTGTAAAATCCCAGTTTAAGTTAGCTACTGGTTTGTGATAATAGTTTGTTTTAGCAGATAAAGATTCTCCATTATAGAAACCATAATTAGAGTTTCCTAAGCGACCCGTAATATCATAACCTGGAGTTGCAATAATACTTTTATTTACACCATTAACTTTAATATTACGATATTGAGTATCCATTGGTTTAGAATAGTTCTGACCATGTTCTTGCGGAGCACCAAAAATCATAAAGTTGAATGTATGACGTGCATTTGGTTTGAAACCTACAGAAACAAAGTAAGATTGACCTTTACCTTCTGTTCCACGTGCAAAACTTCTGTGAGCAGACCAGTTATCAAACATAAATGAAGCACCCCATTTACCTTTCATACCTGTATTATAACCAATAGTTTGTTTTTGGTATGAATCGTTACCTGTTAAGTAACGTACAAAACCACCTTCTTTTTTCTCAGTAGCTTTTGTTACGATATTTACAGTTCCTCCAACAGAAGAAATAGCTAATTTTGAAGATCCTAAACCACGTTGAGAATCAATAACATTTGCAATATCAGAAACAGACTGCCAGTTTGACCAATATAAACTACCGTTATCCATTCCGTTGATTGGTTGCCCATTCAATAAGAAAGCAGTATTTGATTGATCAAAACCACGCATATACATTTTTGCATCTCCAAAACCTGAAGCTTGGTCTGCAACATAAATAGATGGCGAATTTTTTAATAATTCTGGAAATTCTACATTTCCAACTCCTTTATCAAGGATTTCCTCTCTTGTAATAACTGTAGAAGCAACAGGAGTCTTACGATTCTCTGTAACGTCGATTACACCTTTACCAATGATTAATGTTTCACTTAAAGATACATTTTCGTCTTGTTCAACCTTTGTAGAATCTGTTGGTTCAACAACTTGAGCGAAAGATAATGATGCCGTTAAGGCAAAAGCTCCTACTAATAAAAGCTTTACTGAGTTTAACCTCATCTTATGAAATAGTTTAAATGTTTACCGCTGCAAAGTTGAGGTGTATATATGTTAAAACGACTACAAACGTTATGTTAATTAAGAATAATTATTACTTAAAAAATCAATTTTAAATGATTATAATATTTTTCTTAATATTTTATGAATATGAAAATCTAATTAAAATAAAATTACCATATAATAAGAATTTTAATTCTTTATCAAAAACAGACCAAATAAACAATAACGCTTAAAAAAAACAATATGCATAATAATTCATTAACAATTGAATAATTATTCTTAAAATAAATTTATTTAGATTTATTATAAATTATAATTTAAGGTTTTATTAATTTAAGACAAATAATTCAGTCACAACACTTCATAAAAAAGTGGACTTATTACTAAGTCCACTTGAATATGTTAAGAAATTCTAATTCTTATTAGAAGCTATAAGTAACACCAGCATTCCATGTTCTACCTACTGCATATCCGTATCCATTTCTATCAATTCTACTTACGTATTGATCATTGAATAAGTTACGAACGTTTCCTCTAAATTTGATTTTTTGTTTACCAAATTTGAATTCATATGCAACACCTGTATTAACTTTTGCAAATGGAGAGATTTTTTCAGCTTGATAAACTTCTCCTTTTAATGCACTTTTAACAACATCTTCTGGATTAACTTGTCCATAAGTACGAGCATTGTACATAAAATCTACATCCCAATATAAGTTTCTTGTAAAGTTAACTTTAGTTCCCATACCGAAAGTAAATTGAGCTGCTTCTCCGATATAAGTTCCTGTCAAATCAACATTTCCTTTTTCGAAAATTGTATCGTCATCAGTATACATCGATTCAAATGGAGTTTTTCCATCATACTTCCAATCACCATAAGATGCGAATCCATATAAGCTAAACATTTGAGAAACTTTAGCATCAAAATCAACTTCAACACCTTTGTGTAATTGTGTGATATCTGTATAAGATGTATAAATAGGACGAGTTGTGTTATCTGGTTGCGTTACAGAACCTGAAATTCCTAAGAAACGATTACCCCATTTTGTAGAATAAGCATTAATATTAACTCTTAAACCTCTTGTTTCGTATTTGTAACCTACTTCGAAACCAGTAATTTCTTCGTTATCTACATTTGGTTCACGTAAATCAACTTTGTTGTATTCGAATACATTATCTAAGAATGGTTGACGAGAATAACGTCCTGCGTTAGCAAAAACTGTATTTTCCTCGTTAATATTAACAGATAAACCTCCTTTTACATTCCATCCAGTTTTGTTTACTTTTTTAGAAGCTGTTTCTACACCTCCGTAGTTCCAAGTATCAAATTTTTGGTAGAATTGATTAGAGATTGCTCCTTGTCCAAATACTGTGAAAATATCATTAGAGTATTCAACTTGTCCAAAAGCTCCTTGATAATTAATATCTTCAGAATAATCTCTTGCTGTTCTTTGATCTTTTTTAGCCGATTTGAATAATGCAGACCAAGGATTTGTTCCAAAAGTTTCTGTTACAACAACTGTTTGATTGTTTGATTTATTCAATTCTGACCAACCTTTTAATCCGAACAAATTATTCATTTGTTGGAAGTGATTACCATGATAGAAACGGATATCAGCACCTAAGTTAAAGTTCCATCCTGTTTTAGTATCAAAGTTTAAGTTTGTTACACCTCCATACCAGAAGTGATTATTAACAGATGTACGGATAGCACCATTCGATACTGGTTTACCGTTTGCATCTTTACCTCCATTATTTCCAATACCGTCTGGATCTAATAAGTTATTGCTTTGAATTAAATCAAAATCAACTAATCCATTTTTCAATGTACTTGTTGCTTTACCAACTCCAGAAGTTCCTCCTCCTGTACCTGTAGAAGCATATAATACAGTAGACAAGTTCATGTTTTCATTAATTGTCCAGTCCCAGTTTAAGTTTGCTACTGGCTTGTGGTAAAAGTTAGTTCTTAAATTTTCTCCTTTACCGTTGAAATATCCGTAAGTTGTATTGTACTTATTTCCGTATCCATACTTCTCAGCATCAGCCCATTGCTTCGTGTTTTTTGTAGAATAGTTTTGTCCGTGCTCTTGTGGCGCACCAAAAATCAAAAAGTTAATGTTATGGCGATCGTTTGGTTTATACCCTACAGAAACAAAATATGCTTGTGAATTTGCATTTGTTCCTTGAGCCCAAGATCTGTGCATAGTTGTTTGGTTAAACAAGAAAGAAGCTCCCCATTTACCTTTCATACCTGTATTGTAAGAAATAGTAGCACTCATGTAACTATCGTTACCTGTGTTTAATCTTACAAAACCTCCTTGCTTTTTATCTGTAGCTTTTGTTACCATATTTACAGTACCACCAACAGAAGAAATAGCTAATTTAGAAGATCCTAAACCACGTTGAATCTGAACTGCATTTGCAACTTCAGTCATTGCAGACCAGTTAGACCAATACAAGTTACCATCTTCCATACCATTAATTGGTTGTCCGTTCAATAAGTAAGCTGTATTTTGACTACTAAATCCACGTAAAAACATTTGAGAATCTCCAAAACCTCCCGCTTGTCCAGAAACATATACAGATGGAGTTGTAGCGAAGATTTCTGGGAAATCTACATTTCCTACCGCTTTATCTTCGATAGCTGCCTTACTAATTGTAGATACAGCAACTGGTGTTTTACGATCCTCTACGATATCGATAACCCCTTTACCAATGATTAATGTTTCTCCTAAAGATACGTTTTCGTCCTGTTCAACCTTTGTAGAATCTGTTGGTTCAACAACTTGGGCGAAAGATAATGATGCCATTAAGGCAAAAGCTCCTACTAGTAAAAGCTTAGTTGAGTTTAACCTCATCTTTTGAAATAGTTTAAAAGTTTACTTCGGCAAATTTCTATACTTTAAATGAGATTATTGTTAAATTATGGTAAAATTTTATAAAATCAATTAACATCTTAAATATTAATTATTATATCTTATTCAAGATAGTTAATAAATTATCAATATTGTAAATTAGATGAAGTAATTATATTAAGTTTTAAAGATTTTTTAACATCTAATCAAAAATTAACATAATGAAAATGTTAATTTTTAACATTAATTATCAACGTACACTGATTTTTTTTTAAAAAAAAGGTAAAAATTCAAGCAAAAAACAATTATTTAGAATCAGTATTAATAAAATATTATCCAATAACTTTTTTATTTATAAGCTTATACTAATAAATTTTCAAAATAAATTATTCAAATACAATATAACTAACGTTAAAACTTGTTGTATTGTATTCTTAATCATAAAAAAGAATTGAAATGTTAAAGAAATCAAGCCTTAACAGCTTTTAAACTCAAGTCAAAGTTGGGAGCGGAATGAATAATCGCACCAGAAGAAATAAAATCAACACCCGTTTCGGCAATTGCTCGAACAGATTCTTTTGTAATTCCGCCCGAAGCTTCTGTTTTTATTCGTCCATTTATATATTGAACCGCTTCTTTCATCGTTTCAAGATCAAAATTATCCAACATAATAAAATCTACATTTGCATCCAAAGCTTCTTTTACCTCATCCATATTACGCGTTTCCACTTCTATTTTTAAATGTAAATGATGTTTTGACAAATAATCTTTGGTTTGCGCAACTGCTTTTGTAATATTTCCACAAAAATCAACATGATTATCTTTTAACATCACCATATCGTATAAACCAAAACGATGATTTTCTGCTCCTCCAATTTTAACTGCCCATTTTTCGATCATTCGGAAATTAGGTGTTGTTTTTCGTGTATCCAAAATTTTGGCATTTGTACCGCTTACCAATTCCATCATTTCGTGTGCATAAGTTGCAATTCCAGACATTCTCTGCATACAATTCAACGCTAATCGTTCGCAAGTTAAAATTGATTGTGAAGATCCTTTTACTTTGAAAGCAACATCTCCAAATTGTACTTTATCGCCATCATTTATATATTGTTCTATTTTTAAAGATGGATCAAACGTATCAAAAATAATTTTCGCTAACTCAATTCCAGCAATTATTCCGTTATCTTTCACTTTTAGTTCCGCTTCTTGAATTGCATCATACGGAACCGATGCTAACGTTGAATGGTCGCCATCGCCAACGTCTTCTAAAAAAGCTTGACGAATAAAAAGTTGTAATTTTTCTTGTGTGATATATGGAGGAAAATTCATTATCTATATGTTAAGGATGCAAATTTTGATTGATTAAATTCTTTCTTGGTTTTGTATTCGTAATACTCGGCCCAAGTACCATTTTCTTCGCGCACAACAGTAATCAACACTTGTACAGAAGGATCATTTTCGAAGAAATTTTTGATCTGAAGTTTATATTCTTTGTCATCAATTTTACCTTTTGTAATATCTATTGCTCCTGATTTGAAAGCCGCATCAAAAGCGGTTGCATAAGGATCGATAGAAGCCATTTCGAAAAGATTAGAAAACTTTCCTAAATAATATTCCCGACTTCCGTTATTACCAAAAGTTGTTAAATTAAATTCTTTATCAATTCTTACTTCAATCGTTTCTTCATCAGTTTTTAAAGTAAACAATACACGATTTTCCGAAGGGAACTTCTCAAAATCATTATTTTTTTCTGCCGATTCGTAACGTAAAGGCATTGTATATTTCATTGCAACTGCTTTTCCATCAACTCCTTTTGCAGGAGTTATTTTTAGATTAGCTCGCTCCATTTTATTATTCAACAAAACTAAACTAGACAATGCTACACTATTAAAAATTGGATTCGAACCATCAGTCGAGACATCTCCAAAATTACCATCTTCATTGATTTTAAAACCTAATTTAGATTGAGCAGTTTCGATATGAAGATAATCAGCAATATTAGAAAAGAATGAAATTTGAGTTTGAATATCTTGATTCAAATTTTTGTTCATACATGCTTGTAGCTCGCTATTTTCTTTTAAATTTTCACAACCAAAATACACAACCGCTTTCTTGGCTTCTTTACCAAAAGTCAAACTTACGTTTTGTTTTTCTTTCGAATTTTGAGCAAAAGAAAAACTTATTGCAAAACATGCAACGAACAGAAATAATTTCTTCATTAATTAAAATCTTTGTTATAAAAAGTTCCTCGATTTTCTTTTTGATTGATACTTTGCTCAATGATTAAATGTGCGACATCAACCAAATTTCGAAGTTCTAAAATTTTAGGCGAAACAATCGTAAAATAATAAATTTCTTTGACCATTTTCTCGATTTCATTGATACGATTTTGTGCAATTTGCAAACGATTATCACTTCGTACAATTCCAACCAATTCGCTCATCATCGCTTGTAATTGTTTGCGTAAATAAGAAATCAATACTAATTCTTCTTGCACTTTCATTCCTTCTTCGTTCCATTCTGGAAACTCAAAATTATAAATCGAAAATTGATTATCATTTAATAAGTCGACCGTTTTCAACGCTGCACGATGACCAAAAACCATCGCTTCCAACAACGAATTCGAAGCTAAACGATTTGCACCATGTAAACCTGTATTAGAACATTCGCCAACCGCAAACAAATTCTCGATAGATGTTTTTCCTTCTAAATCTACATCAATTCCACCGCACAAATAATGCGAAGCAGGAACAACCGGAACCAATTCGGTAAACATATCGTAGCCTTCGGATTTACATTTTTCGTAAATATTAGGGAAATGTTCCAAGAATTTTTCTTTCTCTAAATGTCGACAATCAATATAAACATAATCATCTCCGCGCAATTTCATTTCGTTGTCAATCGCACGCGCCACAATATCACGAGAAGCCAATTCTTCACGTTCATCATATTTGTGCATAAACAACTGGCCATCTTTCGTACGCAACTTCGCACCAAAACCACGAACTGCTTCCGAAATCAGAAATAACTGTCCATCAAATTCGCTATAAAAAGCTGTTGGATGAAACTGAATAAATTGCATTCCCGAAACGGTTGCTTTCGCACGTCGAGCCAACCCTATTCCATCGCCAGTTGCAATGATTGGATTCGTCGTATTTTTATAAACATAACCAACTCCGCCTGTTGCTAACAAAGTTACTTTGGCTAAATGTTGTTCAACTTTATCTGTATTCAAATCTAAAATATATGCACCAAAACATGTTGTTTTCTGAGTTATAATACGATTCAAATGATGTTCTGTAATCAAATCTACTACAAAATGATGCGTAAAAACTTGAATATTTGGATATTCTTTGATTGCTTCTAACATCGCGCGCTCAATCTCCCAACCTGTCACATCTTTATGATGAACAATTCTGTTTTCGGTATGTCCACCTTCACGACCAAGGTCATAAATTCCTTCGTTATTTTTATCAAAACGAACGCCCCAATCTATAATTTCATTGATACGTTCTGGTGCTTCTTTTACGACAACCTCAACCGCTTCCAACTTACACAAACCATCTCCTGCACGAAGCGTATCTTCGATATGTTTCTCGAAACTATCTTTCTCGAAATCGCTCACAACAGCTACTCCGCCTTGCGCATATTTCGTATTGGTTTCGTCTTTATTTGCTTTGGTTACAATGGTAATTTTCGCATCAGGATTTCGAATCGCGATTTTCAACGCATACGAAAGTCCAGCAATTCCAGAACCAATGACTAATACATCTTGAATAGCCATTATTTGATTTTTTCTGATAAATCTAACATTCTATTAATTGCAGCTAACGCTTTAACTCGTAATTCTTCTTCTATTTGAATTTCTGGCAATTCATATTTCATGCACAGATATAATTTTTCTAATGTTGATAATTTCATATAAAAACATTCAGAACAATTACACGATTCATCTTGAACCAAAGCTGGAATTAATGTTTTATTCGGCGCAAGTTTTTGCATTTCGTGTAAAATTCCTTCTTCCGTTGCCACAATAAATTCTTGTGCATCATTTTCTACCACATAATCTAACAAACGAGAAGTTGAACCAATAAAATGTGCGAATTTCAATAAATCTTCTTGCGCTTCTGGATGCGCAATTAATTTTGCATTTGGATGATCAGCCATTTGTTGTGCAATTCTTTCCAAAGAAAAAGCTTCGTGCACGATACAAGCTCCGTCCCACAAAATCATTTTACGATTACAAACTTGATTTAAGTATCGACCTAAATTACGATCTGGCGCAAAAATAATTTCTTGATCTTCTGGCAACGAATTAATAATCGCTTCCGCATTCGAAGAAGTGACAATAATATCTGATTCTGCTTTAACACCCGCATCACAATTGATGTAACTTACCACAATCGCATTTGGATGTTGCTCACGTAAACCACGTAAACCTTCTGCCGAACATGAATCTGCCAAAGAACAACCTGCTTTTGTATCTGGTAAAACCACTTTTTTAGACGGATTCAGAATCTTTGCGGCTTCCGCCATAAAATGAACACCACAAAAAACAATCATATCAGCTTCAGTTTTTGCAGCTGCACGAGCCAATTGCAATGAATCACCTAAATAATCTGCTAAATCCTGAATTTCTCCTGACTGATAATAATGTGCCAAAATCACCGCATTTTTCTCTTTACGTAATTTATTGATTTCCGCAATCAAATCAGTGCCTTTTGGAATTTCTACATCCAAATAACCTTTATAATCTAGTTTCTCTATCGCTTGTTCTAATGTATTCATTTGTGAGTGATTTTATTTTATACCTAATTGCTTTTTCACTTCTTTTGACAACGCATCTTTGTGCACTGTAAAAGCAATTGATTTCATTCTGAAAAATGGTTTCGACATATAAATGTGTCCATTATTTCCTAAATCTGTTGTTCCCCAAGAATTTTTTACATCATAATATTGATTTCCCAATTGATCTTTCAAAATTCCTGTAATATGCATTAAATGGTCATCTTCTGTCGAATAATCTTCAAAAGCAGCTTGACGCTCATCAGCAGAAACCCATTTTTCAGGTAAAATCTGAACAAAATAATCTGATTCTAAACCTTCTGAAGGCCAAATTGCCATTCCATACTTTTTAGAAAATGTTTTTTCAGAAACATCTGTATCAAAAGCCGCTGTATATCCTTTATATAACGCTTCGTCCAAGACTTTCATGTATTCATCTAATGGTAAATTATAATATGAACCATTTGAAAAATTATCTGGCACTTGCAAAATAAATTGTGAATAATAAGGCGCTTGCTGAAAAGATGTCAAGGTTACATAATCATCAGGATTTATTTTCAAGGCTTTTGCAAATTCTTGTGGCGTATATTCTTTTCCTTCGAATTTGAATTTTGTCGGAGGAACACCTAATTTATCATTCAATTTTTGATCAAATTTTGATTTCCAATCTGCTGTTAAATATTTTTTAGGATTTTTTACAATCGAATCTAATCCAACTTTCAAATCCTTTACCAACATTTCGTGGTTATGTTTCACATCTGTTCCATTCGCAAAACCTGCATAAACTTCGTTTGGAACTAATCCATTTTTACGAACCGAGTTTAATACATCATGCGACAAACCTCCTTCACTAAATTGTGCTTTTCCTTGGCGATATATATAATTATAAGCTTTTACAGGATAAGTAAAACGCACATTATACATTTCCGATAAATCGACATCTTTTCCTGTCAAACGCTTCACTTCCGATTCTAAAAAAGAAGTTGTCGAAAATGACCAACAAGTTCCCGTTTTTCCTTGCGAAATAATAGGAAGTGCAGAATTATTAACTAATTCTTTGAATTTGAAAGGCGTTTCTTGTGCCGAAACCAACATACTTACAAAAGCGATGCTGGCAACTATATATTTTTTCATTTGTGTTTTGTATAGATTTCAAAAGTAAAGTTATTTTATGAAGTTTTATTATAAAATGTAGAACGAAAACTTCTTTTCTGAATTACATAAAAATTATATTTTTACGTAAATATTTAATTCTTATAAATGAAAGAATATATTAGTAGAAAATATAATAGTTTTTATAATGTGCTTATTATAATTGTTTTAAACATATTAATTCTATTTACTTCAGTAATTATTTTCACTTATTTAGACGAAATAATTGCAAAAAATAAATATGATGTCTTGATTTTTTGTATTTCATTTATACTAATTTTATGTGTTTTTATTCGGATTAATTATCAGATTAATGAAATAGTGTTAGATAATAACATTAACCAACTTACAATTAAAAAGGTATTTTCAAAAAAAACATTTAATCTTAATGAAGTTCAAGAAATTAATCAATTTGTACTTCCATATTTAAATTATATCAAAATAAATAACAAAAAGTTCTTTTTTATATCAAGAGCTATTGATCCTTTTGGTGATAATTTTACATTTAATAGCGAAGAAGATTTAGAAAACATAAGATGCACTATTGATTCAATAAAAAATAACATTAATTAAAAATTTTCATTTATTTTAAATACATAATATTTCACTTTTAGAACAAATTATAAATCAAATTAGTATAAATATTCAATTTTTATACATCTAAAAATTAATTTCCCTTAAAATGCCATAAATGACTCAAAAACCTATTAACTTTGCTCAAACATTACACAGATGCAACCAAGAGAAGATTTTTTATTGAAAGCTTACGAGCTGGGAATTATAAAATTTGGAAATTTTACTTTAAAAAGTGGTATAGAATCTCCTTTCTATGTCGATTTAAGACCTTTAGCTTCGAGCCCACAATTACTAAAAACTTTAGCAAATAACTTATTAGATTTAGTTGAAGATGTAGAATACGACTTGATTTGTGGTGTGCCTTATGCAGCTTTGCCAATGGCGACTACAATGAGTTTAACATCGAATATTCCTTTGATTATCAAACGTAAAGAAAACAAAGGTTACGGTACTAAACGTATGGTAGAAGGTGTTTTTACGGAAGGACAATCTTGTCTTTTGGTCGAAGATGTAATTACTTCTGGACAATCTTTATTAGAAACAATTGATCAAGTTGAGCGCGAAGGTTTACGTGTAAAAGATTTGGTGGTTGTTTTAGATCGTGCGCAAGGTGGATCTGAAAAATTGAAAGAACAAGGTTACAATGTGAAAACGTTATTTACAATTCACGAGGTAATCGATATTTTACATAAATATCACCGTTTAAGTGATGATGAAGCGAAAAAAATCAAAGACTTTTTAGCTCTACCTCCAGAAGCGGTTCCTGCAAAACAACGTATTGCATTGGAAAACAAAAAAATTGTACATCCAGTTGGAAAACGTTTGGTTGAATTAGCATTGAAAAAACAATCTAACTTAATTGCTTCTGCAGATTTAATTACTTCTGAAGAAATTACAGATTTCGCTAAAAAGGTTGGTGATCATATTGTTGCGTTAAAATTACATTCAGATATTATTCAAGATTTTTCGGATAACTTAATTGTTGAGTTGAAAAAAATCGCACGTGAAAAAGAATTCTTATTATTCGAAGATCGCAAGTTTGGAGATATTGGAAATACGCAAGAATTACAATTTAAGAAATCGATTTACAAAATTTCTGATTGGGCAGATTTAGTAACTGTTCATCCAATTGGAGGTTTAGAATCATTAAAAGTTTTCGAAAATACCGGAGTTATCACAATTGTTGAAATGTCTTCGAAAGGAACATTGACTGATGATTATTACTTTACAAAAGCAATTAATGTTTCGGAACAATCTGGAAATGTTTTAGGAGCTGTTGCACAACGCCAAATTCCTGATAACTTGTTATTGTTTACGCCTGGTGTTAATATTTCTTCGACTGGAGATAGCAAAGGACAACAGTATAATACGCCAGAATTAGTTTTCAAAAATTACCACACAGACTTTATGATTGTTGGTCGTGGAATTTACAAAGCTGCTGATGTAAAAACTGCGGCAAAAGAATACCAAACGTTAGGTTGGGTTTCTTACCTACAAAGTTTGAATGACTAAGATTTAGATAAATTTCAAAAATATAAAAGCAAGCTATTTCAGCTTGCTTTTTGTTTTTTATTTGGTAAGAAATCTACTTCAATATAAATTTATGCGAAACACTATTTCCATTATCATCTTGAATTGTTGCGACATAAAATCCTGCTGATAAGTTAGAAAGATTTACACTTCCATTAGAATTTTCAGTATTTATCGTTTTAATCATTCGTCCTGTTGCATCAATAATTTTAATCGAAATTTGAGACTCAAAATTTAATTGATAATTCAATGTTTTGTTTGAAATATAAATTTTAGATGAATTTCTATCAACATCATTTGTCCCTAAAGTTGATGTTTTAGCAGCTTCAACCACATATTCGATTCCTAATTTTGTAAACTTCGTAGCATGCGTAGAGGTTTTCCCAAGAGTTGCATATGTATCATTTACAGAATGAATGTATGGATTGCTATCTTGCATTTTAGCCTCGAAAGGTAAAGTTGCCGCAAAACCATTATCCGACCAACTAAAATGATCTGAACATCCGTATCCACATTGTGAAGTATCATACGTGAATTGATGTAAACCAGTTTTGTTGTATTCGTCCATCAATTGCATCAAAAACGAATTGAGATTTGCATCACAATAAGCATCCGTCATCAAAATAACATCTTTCGTAGAACCTTTGTAATTCGTCATATCAAATTGTACATAACCTATTACATTTTTATTCTCCGAAGCGTATTTCTGCGCAATTTCTTTCGATCCTACTAAACCTATTTCTTCTGCTGCGTAAGCCATAATTTCGGTAGTTCGTTGCGGTTTGAAATTATTTTTTAACAACACACGCAAAACTTCGGTGATTGTTGCAATTCCAGATGCATTATCATCTGCTCCTGGTGCAAAAGTTTGATTTGCATTCCAACCAACAGTCGAATCGGCATGACCTCCAATAATCACAAATTCATCTTTCTTTTCAATTCCATTAAAAGTCAAAATCAACGACTTCATTGGCGTATTCACATGATCAACGATTCTTACAAATACGTCAGTTCGTCCTGCATCAGCAATCATTTTCTCCCAAACTTCTTTCAATTTAAGAACCGCATTATTTGCTTCTTGTCGTGTATGATAACGCGTTTTGAAACCTTCTAACATCAAAATTGTTTTCTCAATTTCTTTAACATCAACATCATTCAAAGCCGTAGTTATAAAAGCTTGTTCTGATATTGTATAATTGAAAGATGCTTTTTTCTGAGATGGCTTTTCTTGAAGTGATTGAAGTGCATTTTCTTTCGAGTTTCTAAAAACATAACCATGTCCATGTGCAAATTTTCCGTGCAAACTTTCAGCAATTTCTGGATGAAAATAAATTGCAGATAAATTATCTTTCGAAGATATTAGATCAATTGAATCTGCATGATTTTTTTGTAAAAAAATTGCATTCTCTTTCTCCATTGTCGCAAAAATGAAGTTTTCTTTGGATTGCCCAAAAGAAAAAATAGCATGGAATAAAAAAGGCGTAAGGAATAAAAATTTATTTCTCATAAAATCATATTAGTGTTAAAACAAATATATGATTAATAATATTTTATCAGATTTATTTGAAATAAAAAAATCCATCTTTCGATGGATTTTTTTATTAATATTTTAATTGAAACTTTATATAAGTAATCTTTTTACCTTCTTCCAAAAACTTCGATTCGTAATATGTTTGTACTTCCGTTACAATTGCAGGAATATCCGAATGATCTGGGTGATAAACATCGTGTGTAGAACGAATCACTTCGTGACCTTCAATGTGAATAACACCATGTGTATACCCATGTAAAAATTCAGAATCCGTTTTTAAGTTTACTGTTCCTTCTGGTTTCAAGATTGTATTGTAACGTCTCAAAAATTCAGGATCTGTCAAACGATGTTTTGTTCTTCTGTATTTGATTTGTGGATCTGGGAAAGTAATCCAAATTTCGCTCACCTCATTTTCTGCAAAAAGATGATCGATAATTTCGATTTGAGTTCGAAGAAATCCAGCATTTTCTATTCCTTCATCCAAACAAGTCTTAGCACCACGCCAAAATCTTGATCCTTTAATATCTACTCCGATAAAATTACGATCCTTGTCACGACGCGCCATTGCAACTGTATATTCTCCTTTTCCGCATCCAAGTTCTAACACAATTGGATTATCGTTCTTGAAAAATTCTTTGTTCCAATTTCCTTTTAATGCAAACTCATTAATCGCCTCTTCTCGTGTTGGTTGAACAACATTCTGAAAAGTTTTATTTTCGTTAAATCTTCTGATTTTATCTTTTCCCATTTCGGATATATTTTGCGCGAAATTACGAGATTTTGATTAATCTAAAAAACTGTTCTGAAAACACATAAATATCATCAAATAGTATTTATGTAAAAAGGTTTATTATTTTTGTATTGAAAAACTAAAATTAGAAAAATGGATTTTATCAAACAATTTCATAGTGGCTGGGCTTATCTTGTGATTTTGATGGGCGTTATCTTTATGATTTCAACATTAATTTATGCGATTTCTAAAAAAGATACAAACGCAACAATTAAAAAAATCGGGTTATTTACAACCATTACTTTTCACGTTCAATTATTACTTGGATTAGTCTATTATATAATGATGTTTTCTGCTTTAGAACCATCAGGAATAATGAAAGATTCTGGCTTAAGATTAACTTTTGTTGAACACCCTATGATGATGATTGCAGGTGTTGTTTTTATGACAATTGCTAATGCAAAATTGAAACGATCTACAACTGTACCAATGAGCGTTGCAGTCTTTGCAATTATTGGTTTAGTTTGTATTTTAAGTAGAATTCCTTACCATGTTTGGTTTGCTTAAAAATTTAGAATAAATTCATAGAAAAGAGTATTAAGTTATTAATACTCTTTTTATATTTTTATGTGATTTATAATTTTTTTATTCTAATTTCGTTATTAACAAGTCGCTAAAGCTTTCTTTTAAATTTTAAGAATCTTTGGCACTCGATTTGAAATAGACTTGTACAAACTAAGAAATAAAATGAAATATATAAAATATCTATTCTCTTTGCTTTTGGTTTTAGTAACTTTTAACCTAAGTGCCCAAGATTTCCATACAGCAAATATCAAGGTTGATTACGAACAAGAAACCGGAACTTTAAACATAACCGCGCGTACATTTACCAATCAGTTGGAAAAAGCAGTTGGTGCAGATGTTTCGAACAAATCTAATTTTGAGAACAAGTTGAAAGCGTATGTAAATAGTAAAGTTGATGTCAAAGTAAATGGTAAAGCTTTGGGAACTTCGTATTATGGTTATCAGGTAAATGATAAATCGACACGAGTTTTCTTTAAGTTTGATAAAATTTCTGATATCAGCTCGATAGAACTAAAAGTAGCTTTGTTGACAGATATTTTTAATGACCAACAAAACATTGTAACTTTTGATGTCAAAAACAAAAAAGACACAAAAGTATTAACAGGAAATAACGACACCGTAAAGATGTCTTTCTAATAAAGCAAAAGCCTTCCGATTTCGGAAGGTTTTTTTATTTCAAATATGCTTAATAATTATCTCTAATCACTCGCAATAACTTTTCGTTCTCATTTCGAATCCAAGATAAATCTTTGATCGAATTGTTATTCATCAAACTAAAAATTAACGTTCTTCCAGATTTAGTTTTCAAATAACCACTCAACGTTACATTATTGTTCAATGTCCCTGTTTTGGCGTAAATATAAGGTTGCGCCGAATCTTTGTATCTATTTTTGATTGTTCCCGTTTTACCGCCGATTGGGAAAATAGAAAACAAACGTTGCTCAGGAAATTCGTTGTACATTTTCCCTAAAACTTGCGCAAAACTTTGAGGTGTAAACAAATTATAACGCGATAATCCCGAACCGTCAAACCATTCTGGTTGCTGTTTCAAATCATTCAACAAATATCTTTTCGAAAAGGTAATCGTTTCAGAAGCGCTCAATTTTCCTGGTAAAGTACTCGAAGCTAAAATCAATAAATGTTCAGCCAAAAAATTATCGCTATTTTCCATCATTTCGCGGTAAACATCATCTGATTTCTGACTATAAAACACTTTCGGATTATTGACCATTGGCGTTTTGACCATATCAACAGGTTTCCCCAAAATTTGCGACAACGATTTTTCTATCACCGTTTCATTCACAATGAAAGGAACTTTTTCTGTTCGTTTTTTATTGCTGATATAAAATTTATTGTCATAGAAATTCCTCGGCTCTGGCATTTCTCTAATTTCTGTTAATTCTTCAAAATATGTTGGAAATGTTTTGATTGAACTTCCATTTTTCGAAATTGAAACTAAATTTTCATGAATCGGAAACTGACTTCTTTCTGGTGCATAATCTTTTCTAAAATCGTCCCAAGTCCAACCTGGTAAAAAAGATTCTTCGTCGAAATTATTCCAATGAAAAACAATTTTAGAACCATTATTTTTCAGGAAATCTAACGCTCGTGTATTTTTATATTTTGGATGCAAAAAAGTTGGATCTCCAGTTCCTTCGATATGCAATTCGTCACCAATCAACTGATATTTGAATGCAGGAATCGAATCATTCAACATTTTCATCGCTGTATACAACGTAAAAATTTTGGTGTTAGATGCTGGAATAAAAAATTTGTTCCCGTTATAATTATAAATTTCTTCTTTCGTGATTGGATCATATAAATAAAATCCCGTGAATTGAGTAGAATAGAAATCAGAATTGAGATGTTTCTCAATTAATTCGGTTTGCGCAAAAAGATGCACAGACGAAAAAATTGATAATATGGTAAGTAAATACTTCATTAATCTTTGTTCTCGAAAGGAATTGTTGACGAATTCGATTCGTTTTTAATAATCATTTCTGTATGTGGATAAGGCATCGAAATATTATTGTCGTCCAACGCATATTTCACCGCGCGATACAATTGCCAATAAGCTGTCCAATAATCGCTATTTTTCACATAACAACGCACAGCCAAATTCACAGAACTTGCAGCAAATTCTAGAATCTCAACCGTTTTAGATTGTGTATCATCAACCAATTCATTTTTCTCTAAAACATTCAACAAAACTTCGCGCGCTTTGTCAAAATCATCATCATAAGAAATACCAACATTTACATCTAATCTACGATATTCTTTTACAGAATAATTGGTAATTGGATTGTTAAATAAATTCCCGTTTGGCAAAGTTATGATCTGTCCTTTTGCAGTTGCAATTACTGTATTTAGTAAATTTATCGACTCTACACTTCCTTCATTTCCTTGCGATACGATATAATCCCCAACTTTGAAAGGTTTGAAAAGAATAATTAAAATTCCTGCTGCAAAATTTGACAAAGATCCTTGTAAAGCTAAACCAACTGCTAAACCAACACCTCCTAAAGCTGCAACAAAACCAGAAGCATTAAAACCTAATCGACCTACAACAAAAGTTAATACAATAGCTTTGAATAATATATTAAGAATTGGAATTAAAAACGTACGAATTGATAAATCGACATTTCGTGCAACCATTCTTTTTTCGATTAACTTGACAAGTTTACCTGTTACCCAAAAACCTATTATTAAGGTTAATAAAGCAGAAACTAAGCTCCATCCAACTTCAGAACCTTTCGTTAATAACCATTGTGTAAAGTTTTCTAAATCCTTAAATGGCGTTGTTATAACATCTTGCAAACTATCTACCTTATCTTGCTCTTGCATAATTATTCTTTTTTATTATTAATTCAGTTGATAAAATTAGTTCCAATCTAACATCTTTTCAAAAAAATAGAAAAATTATCATTTTTTTTAACTAATTTTAATAAATATGAATATTGGTACAATATTCGTTAAGAACAAATTACAACTTAAAAAAGGCTATAATTAAAAATTAAAATCTATGAACATTATTGAATTAGTAAAAGGGTATATTACCCCAGATTTAATCTCGAAAACTTCATCAGAATTAGGTGAAAATGAATCGGGAATTTCTAAAGCAATCAATGCATTTATTCCAATTATTTTGGGAGGTGTTTTAGAAAAAAAGAATTCTACTACAGGTCTATTCCATACCATCAAATCTTTTGGTGCTTCTCGTGGATTAGCAAATATCTCGACAGAACAAGAAACGCCAGACACGATTAAAGAATTAATCAATGTTATTTTTGGTTCGAATGCACAACCAATCGTTTCTAAAATTGCTGAATATGCTGAAATTTCGACAGGTTCATCTTCAAAATTATTAGACTTAACAGCTTTAACAACTTTTGGCTCTATTGGAAAAGAAGCAGAATATAACAATGTTACAGAATCTGATTTCTTTTCATCTTTAGGTGGAATTAAAGATAAAATTTTAGGATTAATTCCAACTGGTTTAGGTCTTGGAGCTTTAGGTTTAGGAACAATGTTTAATGATGCGCCTAAAATCACTGAAACAAAAGATGTTGCAAAAGATCATGTCACTGAAACTATTACAGAAACAAGAAAAGTAGTTGATGTAGAACCAGAAGAAAAACCTTATGTAGCACCAGTTGATGCTTACGCAGAAACCCATAATAAAAACAATGGCGGTGGAGATTTTTGGAAATGGTTAATTCCATTAATTTTAGTTGCTTTAGCAGCCTTTTTCTTATTAAAAAAATGCAATAAGAATGAAGAAAAAACAGTTGTTACAGAAGAAACTGAAATTGTGGTTGATTCATTGAATGAGGATTCTCTAAACACTGCGCCAAAAGAATTATCTGATATCGATTTAGATGGTGTTGCTTTGAAAGGATACGCAAATGGATTAGAAGATCAAATTATCAAATTTATCAAAGCTCCAGATTTTGCAACAATGTCAGAAGATCAATTAAAAGAAAAATGGTTCAACTTTGATAATGTAAATTTCGTTTTTGGTAAAACTGATCAATTAGAACCAGGTTCTGACATTCAATTAGACAATGTTGCTGCAATTTTGAAAAAATATCCAACTGCAAAAATTAAGCTTGGAGCGTACACAGATAAAGTTGGTGATGATGAGAAAAACAAAGAAATCTCTCAAAAAAGAGCAGATTACTTAAAAGCTGAATTAACAAAACGTGGTGTTGGTGCGCAAATTATTGCTGCCGAAGGTTACGGAGAAGAATTTGCAAAAGTAGCTGAAACAGCTTCTGACGCAGAAAGAGCTTCTGATCGCAAAATGTCATTACGTTTTACAAAATAGTCATTTCATAAAATTTACAAATAAGGGTAAAAGCAATTTTATCCTTATTTTTTTGTTATTTTTTTCGAAACCAACTCGCAACAAGCTAAACAATTAATATCTTTGCACACTATGAAATTTTCAATCGATAAAAAAGACGAATTTTCTAAGGCAAGAGCCGGTGTTGTAGAAACCGATCATGGTAAAATCGAAACACCTATTTTTATGCCAGTTGGTACGGTTGGTACAGTAAAATCTGTTCACCAACGTGAATTAGAAGAAGATATTAAAGCCCAAATCATTCTTGGAAATACTTATCATTTGTATTTGCGTCCAGGAACTGATATTTTGCACAGAGCGGGTGGATTACATAAATTTATGAATTGGCAAAAACCAATTCTTACAGATTCTGGGGGATTCCAAGTGTATTCTTTGGCAACAAGTCGTAAAAAATCTGAAGAAGGTGTGCGTTTCAAATCGCATATCGATGGTTCTTACCACATGTTTACGCCAGAAAAATCAATGGAGATTCAGCGTTATATCGGAGCTGATATTTTTATGGCTTTTGATGAATTAACAGGAATTCCAGCAAAATATCACGATGCAAAACGTGCGATGCATGTTACACATCGTTGGTTGGAACGTTGTAGAACTTGGTTAAACAATAATCCTGAATATTACGATCACAAACAAACGCTTTTCCCAATTGTACAAGGAAATGATTTCAAAGATTTACGTCAAGAATCAGCAAAATATATTGCGGATTTCGGTGCAGAAGGAAATGCAATTGGTGGATTATCTGTTGGAGAACCTGAACCTGTGATGTACGAAATGACAGATATCGTAACAGAAATTCTTCCTCAAGATAAACCCCGTTATTTAATGGGAGTTGGAACACCTTGGAATATCATCGAATGTATTGCACTTGGAGTTGACATGTTCGATTGTGTAATGCCAACGCGTAATGCGCGTAATGCCATGTTATTTACATGGAATGGTGTAATGAACATGAAAAATGCAAAATGGAAAGATTGTTTCGAACCATTAGACGAAAACGGAACAAGCTATGTGGATATTTATTACACAAAAGCCTATGTTCGCCATTTATTTAATGCTAACGAAGCTTTAGGAAAACAAATTGCATCAGTTCATAACCTTGCCTTTTATTTAGATTTGGTAAGAGTGGCAAGAGAACATATCTTAGCAGGAGATTTCGCTCAATGGAAAGAACAAATTGTTCCACAATTAAAACAACGTCTGTAGTTTGAAAATAATTGATAAATACATCATCCGAAACTTTATCGGAACCTTTATCTTCATGGTTTTAATTTTGTCTACTATCGCTGTTATTGTCGATCTTAGTCAAAAGTTAGGACGTATTAATGATAGTGGTTCTACAGCTTTTTCGGCTTTAACCCAATTTTACCCTTATTGGTCTATTTGGATTATTAACACCTTTTTACCAATTGCCGTTTTTATCACTGTGATCTATTTTACATCACGACTGACGATGCAAACCGAAATTGTAGGTGTACTTTCGGGTGGTATTAGTTTTTATCGATTTACACTTCCATATATTTGGGTTGCTACATTTTTAGCTATTTCTGCTTTGGTAGTAGGAAATGTGGTTTTACCTTGGGCAAATATCAAAAAAAATAAATACCAATACACCCATTTATTGAGTAATAACGACAAGGAAGAATATTATAAACGACAACGTATCGGTTCGCAAATTTCTCCTGACGAATTTGTTTTTGTGGATAGTTATGACAGAACAGAAAAATTAGGAAGTTCTTTTATGTATCAAAAATTTGATTCGACTGAGTTGAAAAAACAAATCATCGCTTCAAGTTTTAATTGGAATGATAAAGATTCTACTTATGCATTAATGAGTGTTTACACGCGCGATATTAACAAAGATAAAACGGAAAAGTTAAATTACGAAGCCAATACAAATTTGAAGTTACCAGCTTCTCCAGACGAAATTTTACCAGAAGAATATGTTGCTGAAACAATGAATACCTTCGAATTGAATGAATTTATTCAAAAACAAAAAGCAAAAGGTTCTGCCAATGTAAATACATACGAAAATGAATTAAATAACCGTTTAAGCGGTCCATTTTCAACTATTATTCTGACACTTTTGGCTCTATCGCTTTCATCTAAAAAACGTCGTGGAGGAATCGGAATCAACCTTGCAGTTGGTATTTCGTTAGCGTTTGTCTACATTTTCTTCTCTCAAACAACGTCTACGTTTTCCGAAAAAGGATACGTGTCTCCACTAGTCGCCTCGTGGATACCAAACATCGTCTTCGGATTACTAACTTTGTTTTTATATTTCAGACGAGCTCGTTCATAAAATATTTCAAAAATCCAGTTCTTTTCGGAACTGGATTTTTTATATCAACGATACAAGTAAATAATTTATTAAATCCATCTAAAAACTCACCATGATTTTACTAAAATAATTCTTTTAAATTAATCAATTTCAAGAAATATTTTTTTTTATTCAATTGATAATTAATAACTTTAAGATATTCTAAATTAATTTTTTAGATTTCAAAAAAGTTCAAGTGTAAAACTAAAATCAATTGATATGAAAAAAAATTTACTCCTTTTATTTTTGATACTTTCGGTTTCTATTTTTTCGCAAGAAACATTAAATACAATGTTTTATAATGTGTTCAAATTTCCGAATTCACTTCCTCAAAATCGTCAATTGATCTTAAGAGATATTTTAGACGAATACAAACCAGATTTATTTATGATTTGTGAATTAGTAACAGAAAATGGCGGTGATTTAATCTTAAATACATCTTTGCAAAATCAACCTGATAAATTTGCTCGCGCACTTTTTGTAGCTGACACAACGAAACCAGATGATCCGTTACAAACAATGGTTTTTTATAACACACGCAAATTGACGTTAGTTAATCAACAAAAAATTCCCACAGTTTATCGCGACATCAATCAATATTCTTTTCAATTAAATATTACTTCAAACGATCCTATTCATTTAGAAGTTTTTGTTGCGCATCTAAAATCGAGTACAGGACCTGCAAATCGTCAAATGCGTTTGGAAATGGTGCAAGAAGTCACAAAATCCTTGAAAAAATTAACGCAACCTAATACATATGTTCTTTTTGCTGGAGATTTTAATTTTTATAATTCATCAGAACCAGCTTATCAAGAAATTATCAATCCGGCAAATGCTATTTTGATGATTGATCCATTAAATGCACTTGGAAATTGGCAAGACAATCCAGCTTTTAGTTATTTACATACACAAAGTACACGCGTTTCTAACATAGGTTTTGGAAGCGGAACTAATGCAGGGGCAAGTGGCGGTTTGGACGATCGTTTTGATTTTATTATGATGAGTGAAAATTTCAAAAACAGCTCACGTTTTTCTTTTATAAACGATAGTTATAAAGCGTATGGAAATAATGGAGATTGTTTGAATAAAGATGTTAAAGATCCTGATTGTACAGGCATTTACTCTCAAACTCTACGAACTAATTTGTACAATATGAGCGATCATTTACCTATTGTCATGCAATTTAAAATTCACGAAAATTTAAACACAAAAACGTTTGAATCAAAACCATTTATCTGGTTGCAATCAGCAAATATCACGAATGATAAAATTATAATTGGAGTTGATAAAACACAATTAAATGTTCAAAATAATATACTTTTCATTTACAATTCTATTGGACAAATTGTACAATCGGTTCGTATTAATAATCAATCAAATATAACAATTGATTGTCAAGGATTAGCGGCTGGAATCTATTATATTAAAACAAAAGAATCGAACGAAGTTTTAAAGTTTATAAAGAAATAACTCGATATTAATTTTATCGAAAACAAGATAATTTCATTCAAAACAATAGCTCAACTGTTTACTTAATATTCTAGCTAAAATCAACTCTTTAAAAATTTCGTCAACTTACAGAAAATTCGTAATTTTGCATCTTAGTACAAATTCTAAAAGTAAGATGATAAACATTTCTCTTCCAGATGGAAGTGTAAAACAGTATGAGAGTGGCGTAACTCCTATGGACGTGGCGCTAAGCATTAGTGAAGGTTTAGCACGTAATGTAATTTCGGCTATAGTAAACGATCAACAAGTTGAAACAACAACCCCAATCACCACAGATGCAACGATCAAATTGTTAACCTGGAATGATGAAATGGGTAAAAAAGCTTTTTGGCATTCATCTGCTCACTTATTAGCGCAAGCTATTTTAGAGTTTTATCCAAATGCTAAATTAACAATTGGACCTGCGATTGACAAAGGTTTCTATTACGATGTTGATTTTGGTGAGGATAAATTTACAGAAGCTGATTTTGCGAAAGTAGAAAAAGCAATGTTAGAGAATGCAAAGAAAAAAGCTGAATTCAAATTATATTCAGTTTCGAAAGCAGAAGCATTAGAAACGTATAAAGACAATGAATACAAAACAGAATTAATCTCTAACTTAAATGATGGAGATATTACTTTCTGTACACACGATAATTTTACAGATTTATGTCGTGGTGGACACATTCCGAACACTGGGATTGTGAAAGCTGCAAAAATCTTGAATGTTGCCGGAGCATACTGGCGTGGAGACGAGAAAAACAAAATGTTGACTCGTGTTTACGGTATTACATTCCCAAAACAAAAAGATTTAACAGAATATCTTGAGTTATTAGAAGAAGCAAAAAAACGTGATCACCGTAAACTAGGAAAAGAATTAGGTTTATTTGCTTTCTCTGAAAAAGTTGGTGCAGGTTTACCACTTTGGTTACCAAAAGGAGCTGCTTTGAGAAGAAAATTAGAAAACTTCTTATTGAAAGAGCAACAAAAAATGGGTTACGAAATGGTCATTTCTCCGCACATTGGTCAAAAAGAATTGTATGTAACTTCTGGTCACTATGCAAAATATGGTGCAGATAGTTTTCAGCCAATTAAAACGCCAAACGAAGGAGAAGAATTCTTGTTAAAACCAATGAACTGTCCACATCATTGTGAGATTTACAAAACATCTCAATGGTCGTACCGCGATTTACCAAAACGTTATGCTGAGTTTGGTACAGTTTATCGTTACGAACAATCAGGAGAATTGCATGGTTTAACTCGTGTTCGCGGATTTACTCAAGATGATGCTCACTTATTCTGTACACCAGATCAATTATTAGAAGAATTCAAAAAAGTAATTGATTTAGTCTTATATGTATTTACAAATCTTGGATTTGATAATTATTCGGCTCAAATCTCATTAAGAGATCCAGAGAATAAAGAAAAATACATCGGATCTGATGAAAACTGGGAGAAAGCTGAACAAGCAATTATCACAGCATCAGCAGAAAAAGGTTTACCAACAGTTGTAGAATATGGCGAAGCTGCATTCTATGGACCTAAGTTAGACTTTATGGTGAAAGATGCATTAGGACGTCAATGGCAATTAGGAACAATCCAAGTGGATTATAACTTACCAGAACGTTTTGATTTAACTTACACTGGAGCAGACAACGAAAAACACAGACCAGTAATGATTCACCGTGCGCCATTTGGCTCTATGGAACGTTTCATTGCAATTTTGTTAGAAAATACAGCAGGTAATTTACCACTTTGGTTAACACCAGATTTATTCACAATTTTACCAATTAGTGAAAAATATGTGGAATATGGAGAAAAAGTATTAAATTTGCTGGCCGAAGAAGAAATTAACGGACTGATTGACAGTAGAAACGAGAAAACTGGTAAAAAAATCCGTGATGCCGAAATCGGTAAAATTCCTTTCATGTTAATCATCGGTGAAAAAGAAGCAGAAAACGGTACAGTTTCTGTAAGAAGACACGGAGAAGGTGATTTAGGAGAGATGACGATTCAAGCGTTTATCGACTTCATGAAAGAACAAATCAAATTAAAATAATTTAAAACAGAATAACTATCGCAATTAGAAGAAAAGGCGGCAGAGGTCCAGCCAGAGTAATTAAGGAAGATCAACACAAGATCAATGATAAGATTGACGCGAAAGAAGTACGCGTTGTTGGAGAAGGTATAGAACCTGGTGTATATCCAATAGCTAAAGCTTTAGAACTTGCAGAAGAACAAGGTTTAGATTTGGTAATGATCAGTGAAAAAGCCATTCCACCTGTTTGTCGTGTCGTAGAGTACAAAAAATTCTTATACGAACAAAAGAAAAAAGAAAAAGAACTTAAAGCTAAACAGCAGAAAGTTGTCGTAAAAGAAATTCGTTTCGGTCCTCAAACAGATGATCATGATTACGAATTCAAAAGACGTCACGCAAGATCTTTCTTAGAAGAAGGTTCAAAATTGAAAGCATATGTTTTCTTCAAAGGACGTTCTATTATCTTTAAAGATCAAGGAGAAATCTTATTGTTACGTTTAGCTCAAGAATTGGAAGATGTTGGAAAAGTAGAACAAATGCCAAAACTTGAAGGTAAAAGAATGATTATGATGATGGGACCTAAGAAATAATTAGGTTCTTATCATCTTACAAAAAATAAAAAACGTTTTAATTTTAAATATTTGTAATCATGCCAAAATTAAAAACAAAATCTGGAGCGAAAAAACGTTTCAAATTAACAGGAACAGGTAAAATTAAAAGAAAACACGCTTTTAAAAGCCACATCCTAACAAAAAAAGAGACTAAACAAAAGAGAAATTTAACTCAAACTGGTTTAGTTGATCAAGCTGATGTTCATTCAGTAAAACAACAATTAAGATTAAAATAAGAACGTGTTCTTATTTGGTTTATTAATTCATTATTAACCCTGTCGATGGGCCTTAAAGCAGAGCAATCTCGCCCACTACAAAAAAATTAAAAATTATGCCAAGATCAGTAAACGCAGTTGCGTCAAGAGCTAGAAGAAAAAGAGTTTTAAAACTTGCAAAAGGATATTACGGAAGAAGAAAAAACGTTTGGACTGTTGCTAAAAATGCAGTAGAAAAAGGTTTAGTATACGCTTACCGCGATAGACGTCAAAAGAAAAGAAATTTCCGTGCGTTATGGATTCAAAGAATTAACGCTGGAGCAAGATTACACGGATTGTCTTACTCTAAATTTATGGGAGCTATCCACAAAGCTGGAATTGAATTAAATCGTAAAGTTTTAGCTGACTTAGCGATGAACAATCCAGAAGCTTTCAAAGCAATCGTAGAAAAAGTAAAATAATTTTTTTAAACAATATTAAAACGTTTTAAAACTTGGCTATTTAGTCAAGTTTTTTTTTGCTTAAATTTGAATGAATGTCATTCTAAACTTGTTTTAGAATCTCATCATAAATATTATTTAAAAACCCTCAAATGAATCAACAAAAAGATTTATTTCTAAGAATTTGGCCATTTTTTTTTGTATTTTTTATCTACAATTTTGCCGCAATCGCCATGACGCAATATTATGGACGCGACGAATTACATCTGCATTTCAATCAATACAGCAATCATTATCTCGATAAACTCTTTGTTTTTTATACCGATTTTGGAACCTATTATTTATTTTTTATACTTCTTGGTTATCTATTTTGGAAAACTACTCGTCGTTATTTTTATTATTTATTAGCTTCTGGAGCAGTTGCAACAACAATTAGTGTCTTTTTTAAGAATGTCTATTTCGAACAAGTTTTACGTCCTGGATATTATTTTACACAGAAAAAAATAGACATTATTCTAGTCAAAGATTATGCGATACAAATGGCTTCAACTTTTCCTTCGGGACATTCATTAACAGCCGCAATAATTTCGATGACTTTATGTTTATTAACCAAAAACAGATGGTTACAATTATTTTTTGCGCTCCATTTTCCGAGTATCGCAATTAGTAGAATCTACTTGTCACGCCATTTTGCGATTGATACAGTTGGCGGTTCGTTTATTGGTTTTTTTATATTTATCTTTATGTATTACATCATCAATCAATCTAATAAACCAAAATTAGATCAAAAATTTATTAACAATGGAGATTCAAAATAAACTTAAAATATCATTAATACAATACGATGTAATCTGGGAAGATGCAAAAGCTAATCACGCTTATTTAGATGAATTATTAACCAATCATCAAACCGATATTATATTGTTACCAGAAATGTTTGCTTCGGGATTTTCTATGAATGTAGAAAAAATTGGTCAAAAGCCTTTTGGAGAAACATTCGAATGGATGCAACACAAAGCCAAAGAATTGAATTCTGCGATTGCTGGAAGCATTTCTACGCATGAAAACGATAAATACTATAACCGATTTTATTTCATCTGTCCAAGCGGCTCTATTTACATTTACGATAAGAAACATTTGTTCAGTTACGGAAAAGAAGTTGGCGTATATTCTGCTGGAGATAAAATTGTAACGATAGATTATAAAGGATGGCAAATTCGTCCTATTGTTTGCTACGATCTACGATTTCCAGTTTGGATTCGCAATACTGAGGAAAATCCCTACGATTTGATACTTTGTAACGCTAGTTGGCCAAAAGCACGTCGTGAAGCTTGGATTTCACTCCTAAAAGCTCGAGCAATCGAAAATATGGCTTTTCTTGCTGGCGTAAATAGAATTGGTGTAGATGGCTATAATCTCGAGTATCAAGGCGATTCGCATCTGTTTGATACTTTGGGACAGGATTTGAAAACGATAAACAATCATCCCGAAATTTTACAATTCGAAATTGATAAAGAAGAACAAGATAAAACTCGAAAGCATTTTAATTTCCTAAATGATCGCGATTCATTTTATTTTGGATAAATAAAAGCTCAACTTCGGTTGGGCTTTTTTTATGGAATTATTTGGGCGTTCCCTTCGGTCGGGCTATCCGTTGCAATCTTTTGTAGAAGAAAATTGGAAGTGATTACAGGAAAATCCAATTTCTACAAAAGGATTTCCACTACTATCCCTAACGCGGGTTGTAAGTTCTGAGTTTTGAGTGATAAGTTATAATTTATAAGACATAAGATTTAAGACTTACAGGAATAGAAGTAGAAGTTAAAATATCCACTTGAGGGAAATAGGGGTATTTTCGAGTTATAAGTAGTAAATTTTAAGTTAGTTGAAAAAGGAAGCTTCCTTTTTATTAAGAAGAAGCTTCTCGTTGACTAATTAGAAGCTTCTTGTTGGATGAAAGCAAGCTTCTTATTAACTGACTAGAAGCTTCTTGTTTTATAAAACATAGTTTTGAGTTAGCGTAAAGCTTACAGCCTTCAGCCTAAAGCGAAATCCATAAACACAAAAAAGCCTCAAGTTGTTCA